>NZ_JAEQCI010000241.1:0-2369 GCF_020738565.1 Microcoleus sp. PH2017_12_PCY_D_A
AGTCGGGTAAAGAGATTACATCGCTGTAACCCCCTCCCCTCAAAACCGGACTTGTACCTTTCAGCACATCCGGCTTAAGCAAATTACTAGCTTCCACATGCTTCAGTCATTTTGCAGCATGAATCTGTTGATGACAGTAGAGGTGTAAGAATCGGAGATTTTTGTAGCTATTACTCCCACCCTGTTGTTTTGGCTCAATGTGATGAACATGCAGTTCTTCCCCGTTGAATAGAGATTCTCCGCATTTAGGACAAATGAATCCTTGGTTCTGAGCAATCTTTTGCTTACTGGGAGTAAGAGATTTAGATTTAGCCTTCTCCCTGTCTTGCCAGTAGCTTTTAAGATTTGGATCGTCAGGAGATGATCTGCCTTTCACCAGAATATGTCTTTCTATCCTGAACCAGCTAAATTTGAGCAAATGCATTCCTGTGGTTTTGTCACCAAATACCCATCGGTCGCTACGCTCTAAATTCAGCCTGCCCCAATACCGGCTTTGTCTCCAGTAACGGGGTTTTTTAGGGTGGGTGTGCTTGACATAGCGAACTGCCCGATGAAACATCCAACGGTCAAGGCTATGAAAAATCTCACAAGACACTCCTGAACGGAAATAGTTCGCCCATCCTCGAATAATCGGGTTTAAGCGTTTAATAATTGCTAGAACATTCGACCCTCGCAAGGAGAGCCATTCCTCTCGCAATTTATTCCGTATTTTGCTTACCGATTCCTTGCTTGGCTTAATCAGCAGCTTCCAACCTGTTTTAGAGGTTTTTTCGGCTCTGTAGTGTCTGATGTTGAAGCCTAGAAAGTCGAATCCCTCACTCAGATGAACAATTTTGGTTTTCTGGACCGATAGCTCTAACCCTCTTTGTTGCAACCAACTTTTTAGGATTTCAATCACTTCTTCGGCATCTTCTTTGGACTCACAGAATGCTGCAAAATCGTCCGCATAACGAACGATTGCTCGCTTTCCAATAGACTGACCTCTGGAGTCGTATTTGACACCAATGGCTTCCTCCATTCCATGCAAGGCAATGTTAGCCAACAAGGGGGACACCACGCCGCCCTGGGGAGTTCCACTATCCGTTTCATGAAAAACTCCTTGTTCCATGTATCCTGCCTTGAGCCATTGTTTAATCAGTTCCCGACCAGGGACTTCACCAATTGCCTTGAGCAAGAATTCATGGCTGATATTGTCAAATGCGCCTTTGATGTCAGCATCTACGACCCATTTCTTTCGTTTATTGGGTCGAGATAAGCCGAATATCTTCTCAATGGCATCATGACAACTTCTGCCAGGGCGGAATCCGTAGCTGGTTCCCTCGAAATTTGCCTCCCACTCTGGTTCAAGAGCGTTCTTGACCATTGCTTGAAGACATCTGTCTTTGACAACAGGGATTCCCAGTGGGCGTTGTTTTCCATTTGCTTTCGGTATGTACACCCGACGCGCAGGTTTTACTCTCCAAAGGGTGAAAGCCGATAATTCATCGACCAATTTGCCTCTGGCTGTAGGAGTTTTCACCACTACTTTGTCAATTCCTGGCGTATTTCTACCTGCGTTCTGCTGCGTCACTCTGCGAACACTCGTCAGAATATTGGCATAGCTTCGTAGCATTAGCTTTTGAAGCGAACGTACCTTTTTATAGTTCCGTTCTGTGGTCGCCCGAAAGATTCTCTGTCTCAAATTCCTGACAGTCCGATTGACTTTGCGCCAGTTAATGGCGTTCCAATCGGTTTGCCCTTTGGTTCCGTTTGCTAAAGCCATGCTTTGCATCTAACTTGTCCCTGAGTGAGAAATCATTACAGAAGTCTTTGGGTAATTCACCTGACCCACGTCAGCACCCTTTCAGGTTGGGTATTGCCCTATCCAGCAGGTTATGGATTTCCTTTGCCTTTCGGCTTACTGGCGTTCGCTTCTTGGGTCATCCCTGTCCCACTGGGGAATTCAGTCGTCCTTGCGGTTGACCTACTGGAAATCCAGACCCCATTGGGGTTATCACGTTCCACATGTTAGAGATGCAACTGAAGAGGGTGTCTCCTTTACTGCGGGGACGGGGTGTCCTCGAATTCGATTCATAAGACCGAATTCCGTGCCTCGATTGGTAAGACCGAGGTTCATTGTCCCTTCATCACCGTATCAGCCATATTTCGATGACCAGATGTCACGCAGCCTCATCAGAGATTCACTTGCGTTCACCCATTCAGTCTTCCTCTTGCCTGGTTTGTCCAAATGGCTTGGACGCTCCTTAGACGTTACCTCCTTGCAAAAGACCCCACCGTTACCAGTGATGCCCTTGGAGATTGAGGATAGGTTTGGACACTAGCCTAGAGAAGTTACCTCCTCACTCACAACATGCGACATCGTGTCGCGC
>NZ_JAEQCI010000041.1:0-45820 GCF_020738565.1 Microcoleus sp. PH2017_12_PCY_D_A
AAGGACTAAAGTCCTCACTACAAACCCGCAATCAAAATAGTTCGTAGTGAGGACTAAAGTCCTCCGATATTGAAAAGGACTAAAGTCCTCACTACAAACTTAAGAGACATCATACTAATAATTTTTCAATGGTTCTGAAAGTGCCTCCGCAACCGCTTTTAAACTGCGGGAATGCCTCGCCATCATCCCATGGGCGAACACGGACAATTTTACTTCTTTTGCCACCGATATTTGCGAACTAGAAGCAGGGACAATGATGAAATCCCAATCTGTCCAAATCGAAGTAAAATTCAGCTTTTCCAACAACGCAGCATCTCGATTTAAATCTTCCAGAAAAGCACTGCCAGGACGCATTTGAACGCAGCCTTGACCCCAGAGAGTGTAGGCCGTCCAAGTACCGCTGTGAGGCGAAGATATGGCAATAAAGCGCTGCACTCGGTTAATTCCGCCTAACCTTTGCAGGTAATAGCGACTTACTAAACCGCCCATGCTCAATCCTACGATATCTAAAGGCTGTTGTGGCTCGAAATTTTTGTCTATATAATCTGCCATTTGTTGGGCTAATTCGTTTATGCTGGCGTTGCCCCAGTGGGGTGAGAGATCTAGGGTGTAGACTGACAAACCTAAATCTCTGAGGTAGGCAGACATTTTGTGGAAAATCCCCGATTTTCTGAAGATTCCGTGAATTAGCAAGACTGGGTTGCGGCTGAATTTGCTATTCATTTTTAAGTGGGAACTTTATTTTTAATAGGTGCTTTTAGTTCTTCTATTAATGCGTTAATGCTTTGGGTTTCTGTTACCATTTGGCGGTGCAACATTACGTTGAGTTTGACTTCTTTGCCTACTGGCATTTGGGAGCTGTTCGACGGTAAAATCATGATGTCAAAGGGCGTCCACATTGATGTAAAGTTTATGCGTTTGAGCACGGTTACATCTTGATTTAAATCGCGCAGTAAGCCGCTATCCGGCCGCATATCCAGGTATCCTGGTAGGGGCAGGGAATAGGCGGTGAGGGTTCCTTTGTGGGGGGAAGATATGGTGATGAAACGCTGGACTCGGTTAATGCCTCCGAGTCGCTGGACGTAGTAGCGGCTGACGATGCCTCCCATGCTGTAGCCTACTATGTCTAAAGTCTGTTCTGGATCGAACGTCTCAGAGATGTAGTCTGCGAGTTGCTTGGCTAGGGAGTCGAGGCCGAGGCTGCCGTCGTTGGGGGTGAGGTTGAGGCTGTGAACTGCCCATCCGAGTTCGGTGAGGCGGGCGGACATTTGACTGAATATGGTTTTGGTGTCCCAGATGCCGTGGATGAGGATGACGGGATTGCGATCGAGCGAACTGTTCATTTTACTGGAAAATTGCTTAGTGATTACAGCATAAATCACTCCCTGGCGTGAGTTTGACCCCTACTAGGACAGCTAGCGAATCGGATCTAGGTATCGCGGGCCAATAACAAATCAGTCATAAATTCTGAGATAATCGTAAATAAGTGCAAAGTTAAAACTGGCATTACTGAGTAAAAATTACTAGAAGCTCTGAATTTTTTATCAAGAAATGTAAATTTTGATTAAGAAATATAGACAAAAGTTGCCTTAGCTCGTAATCTAACTTTGTTGACAAACTGGTACATATTTCTCTAAAAGAACAAAAGGAGTAAGTCTAATGTTTGGTTTTATCAAAAATTTCTTCGGCGGTATTTTCGGCTTTTTCGCCGGACTGTTGGGCTTGAACAAGTCTGAATATTTCCTAGATTTGGGCGAATCTCCGGCAAAAGTTGAGCCTACCAAGGCTGAGCCTGCGGCTGCCAAGAAGGCTGAGCCTGTTGCGGCCGCACCGGCTTCCTTTGAGCCTGTTAAGTCTGAGAAGTCTGAACCGGCAAAGAAAGCTAAGGTAGAGAAAAAGTCCAAGAAAGAAAAAGAACCAGTCGCTAGCGCTGCTGCTAAGACTGCGGAACCCGCTAAGGTACCTGCTGCTGGTGCAACTAACGGCAAAGTGTCGAGTCAAGCTCAACCTGTTCTGACTTTTGCTCCTAATAATTTAATGCCGACACCAACTGCAACTCGTCGGGGCCCAGGGCCAAGCATGAACAATTTCCGGGAAATGGCGCGTCAGGTGAAAACCAAGTAGGAAATTGGGAATTCGCAATAGTGAATAGGGGATTGGATAATTCCAAATGCTGAGGTTAAAAATTTAAAAATGGGATTACTCATTTTGAATTTTTAACTCTTTTTTTGTTATTTATTTCCTTGGTTTCTGAGAAAGGCTAATCCGCTGTATAGCTGGAACGCCGGATCCCAAGGAGTTTCGGATTTGCGCTCTACCTCTACATGAGAGTCAATCTTGCTTAACATATGCGTGTAATCGAGGACTGTCTCCGCAAAGGGAGTAAATTCCGACCACACTGTAACGTCTAACTGTTGGTCAAATATTTCCAGCAAGTGATTCCAGTTGATTCTGGTGGTACTTTGAGGTAGTTGTGGGGATTTTTTGACTCTCGATATTCTGTTTTTTGACGGCGGTGAAACTACGCTAGCTGCTGAACTTTGAGTGAAGTCCACTCCTGTTTTAAATTCGTAACTTTGGTCGCAAATTCGCAGAATACAGTTTCTGCTGGGAAGGTGCAAGTCGCAGATTTGAGCGTAATCTTGGGTGATTTCTTTGTGGCGAAATTGCTCGGTTCTGCGGTTGGGGGAGTAGTCCATGATTTCCATGAACATTGGCAATAAGCCTTCTACTCTTTGGCTGATTTCTGACCAGTTAAATTCTATGGAACCGAGTCGATCTAGGTTATCTTTACAAACAACTGCTGGAGAAGAGAGAGATTGGAAGTGTTGCACTCGGAAAATTTGGATTTTTTTAATGTCGGCTAGGGTTGCCCAAAATACGGGAATTCCGGCGTTGAGAAGTTCTTGGCCGTAAATTCGGAGTTCGGCGATGGGGCCGGTTTTGTAGAGTCTCCAGCCGCGGCTTTGGATTTGCATTCGGGTTGTGTAGGCGTCGATTTTGAAGATTCTGCTGATATTTTGTACGGCTGCGGGTTTGTCTTCGGGACTCACGGGTTCGAGGATGAGGAGTCCGGGTTCGAGGCTGCTGGGGTCGTTTTTGGCGGTTGCGATCGCTTGTTGGCGCAGGTTTTGTTGTGCGGTTTCAATGCGTTGAATGCCTTGGCGGGCTTGGGAGACGATTTTTGGGTTGGTGATGTCGCGGAGTATTTGTTTGTAGCTTGTTTGGGCTTTTTCGGGGTTGTTGGTGAGTTCGTAGTAGCGGCCGATGTAGTATTGCACCCAGGGGTTTTCGGGGGATTCTTTTTGCAGTTGTTTGATGAGTTGGGCGGCGCCTTTGTAGTCTTGGCTTTCTAGGGCGGCGGCTATTTGGTTGATGTCTGTCATGGCGGTTGGGGGAATGGGTTGGTTTCTATCTTGGCTGATGTTTGGTTGGTTCTGCTAGTGATTGATAAGTTTTGCTTTGATGTTTGTGTGTGATTTTTGGCTGTTTGCAAGGATAAAATTTAGATTTTGTAACCGCAGATGAACGCGGATGAATGTGGTTGAAATCTAGTTAAAGTTGATTGGAATTAATGCTGAGGGTGTAGGAACCTTTGCTGGTGCGATCGAGTCCTTGAACAATTATTTTGTAAGTGCCGTTGCTGGGCAATTTTACGGTGATTTGGGATTCTCTGTTGTTGACGCGAACGGCTTTGATATCTACAATTTTATTGCCGCTGGGTGCGATGAGTGTGATGAAGTGCTCGAAGGATCTGCTTTTGAGGTCGATGGTGAGGGATTGATTTGCACGTCCTTGGAAGCTGTGTTCGCGGTAGAAGCTGCCGTTGGGAAGGCTGGGGTCGCCTTCTTTGAGGGTTCCGCGCTGCTGTAGGAGGGACAGGGATGTGAGTTTTGGTCGATCGACATTTTTGAAATCTAGGCCATAATTTGTCATGGGTGTATCAAGACCATTGCCTTCTCTGACTGTGATGATAAAGGCAGTTTTGTTTTGGGTATCTGGAACTATTTTGTCAATAAAGTTGGCTTGTATTTTGGGTTGATTTAAAGGTTTTGGTTGGTTAAAATTTGGTTTTGATATACATAGAACCACGCCTCCATCTTGATAGCGGGCGCTGTAAAATAAATATTTTTGACCGTTTGTTGTAAATTCGTTTCTGAAGAAGATAGTGTATCTTTCCAGTTGGGTTAGTTTTTGGTTGGGGCGACAATTTTTATCGATATAGATTTCGGTGGCTGGCTGTGTTTGGGCGAAAACCGCTGGTGTGATGGTGGCTATAACTGCTGAGATGAGGATAATGCTAAAGGAGAGGGTTTTCATAAAACGAGTTTCTAGGGATTGTTGTCAGGCTTTGTGGTGAATGCGCGGATACATTCTGCGAGTTTTTTTTCGCCAAAATCAGGTATTTGGCTGATGTTGAGTTGGTGCCATTTACTGAAATCGAAGGGTTTCCCGGAGGAGTATTCCCATTTAGGGCGATCGTAACCTCGATCGGGAGGAGATGCTATTGTTTGAATATTAAAGGTGTTCTGACTAATTGTACCTTTCAAACAGCTATTGTCGCTGGTATTGCTGCGGTATTCAAAGGCTGTGAAGCTTTCTCCTGTTTTCTGGAAAATCATGTATTGAGTGGCGATGCGGTTGGCGAATGGTACTTCTCCATAAAAATATTTGCCGTCTGGTAGGTTTTGCAGTGTCGGCGAGGGTTGGGCTACAATGGGTAAGGGGCAAATAGTGAGAATTGCCAGGCTGGTAGTGAGTAGGATTTGCGATCGCATTTTTAGGATTTTTTTAGTTGTTTTGTGCGATCGTTCTTTTATAACACAAATTCAGGCTAATTCGTCAGCATTCACAGGATCGCAGGACTAAGGTAAAAATTGGTTTGATGGGCTAATTGAAGGGGGAAGGTGCGCTGCGGCGCACCCTGCATCAGGTTAGGGCTAAGTTTGGTATTCGTCAAACATCACCACAAACACCAATTTTTGTGACTGTGTACTTCCTGTTTTATCTCTTTTCTAAAAGATTTTGTAATTCAGCGGTACGTTGTGTGGTCTTTCTTTCTAAACATTGATTGAGAAAACCGCTATAACCAGTACCGCCTCGATTGATTGAAACTTCCAGATTGCAGTCTCGATCCCGTGACTTAATCCATTGTCGCTGTATTATTATAAGTGTCGATCGCTCTTGGGGACTCAATTTAGACATCAGTTGTTTGTAAACCTTGTTCAGTCGTTTATCTGAAGCCTCGTAATTTAAGCGCAGACACCTGTTAATCTCTATGGTGGTTGTGGCGTTTTCGCAAGTAGACTGTTGTTGAGCTATCAGATTTGGTGCCACTTCGATCGCCCCTTTGTACTCTGCAAACACTGGCGAAGACGTAAATCCAACAATAACTAAGCCTGCGACTGCATTAAAAATCGAGATCCCTTTCATAAGTTTTCCTCTGTGTTATAAGTTTTCTTGTTGTTGCAAATTCTCAGCCTTGGTAAATCGCAACAACAATACTCAAAAGCCTGTATATATGTATAGTTCTCTTTCTTTCAGGCTGATTCCGCTATATTTATGCGAAAAATCGAGTTTTATTACAAAACTTTACATGACTTTGCCAAATCTGGCTGGATACGAATATCCGGGCGGGTTGAGATCGATCGCGCTTAAAGTAAATCAAACCGATTTCAATACTTTTCCAACTCCGCAGTGCGGGCTTTTGTCATGCGATCCAAGCATTCATTGAGGAAACCGGAATGGCCAGTACCGCCACGACTTTTATAGGTTTCAAATTCGCAGTTATTGTCGCGCAACTTAATCCATCCTAATTGGGCTTCCACAAGGAGCGATCGCTCTTCGCCGCTCAATTTAGCAGCCAGTTGCTTGTAAACCTCGTTCAGCCGTTTGTCCGAGGCTTCATATCTCAATCTAATACAACTTCTGACTTGTGCATCTCCTTGCGGGCGATCGCAATTAATCTGTTGAGCGATCGCAGAATGCTCAGATTGTGCGAAAACTGATGTTGTAGCTAACACTGTCAAAAGTGCGATTGACCAAAAGTGCGATCGGCTTTTCCTTAAACTTATTTTCATTGTCCCTAAACCATCTATTTGAGGATGTAAATAACACAAGACTGATTTGATTTCTGTAATTTCAAGATTATTTTTATATTTGGCGAGATCGGCCTTGTTTTTCAGATTCCTAAAGTATGCTTTAGCGCTGCATCTACTGCCGCCATATTTGACCAAATACCAATTTTGCGATCGATTTCAACTTCTAAAAGTGTTACAAGATTGTCTGTCATGATTACCGAATCAGCTAACAGTCGTGTTTGCTGTCCTTCCGGCGTCGATAGGGAAACTAAAACCCGGCTTGGGTGTTTGGCGCGGGCTAAATTGCTAGTAATCATTGCTGTAATATTTTGCCCTAAATTAGTCCCTAAATGATCTGCTTGAACTATCAAAACGGGGCGGCGCTTGGCTGTACGCAAATCTGCATTGGGAAACAGAACTAGCACTACATCACCGCGCCTATAAATCATCGTAAGCATCCATTTCCGGTTGTTCCCAATCCTCTGTAAACCTGCTCAACCTTACCCGTAAATCTCCTGCTTGTTGTCGATCGATACCGCGAGATTGCAGCTCTACTAATCCTGATTCTGCCAGAAAAGTAACGATAACTTTCCCTTCCGTTAAGTCGCCCGGAGTTTCCAATAACACAACTTTGCCGTCTCGATATATACCCTTTACTGATTTTAACATTTTAGTTTTATGCCTAATGACTCATTGACATTTTAGCTTCCTTTACAATATCTAGCACCTCAGGGAGATATTTTTTGGGACGGGCACTTTTCAAAAGCGGCTCCCACCAAAGATAAAGCCACCATCGGTGCTGTTACCGCCCTCAAGATTCTCCTACCCAAAGAAACAGGTTCAAAACCAAACTCGATCGCCCTTTCCACTTCTCCATCAGTCCAGCCGCCCTCCGGGCCAACCGCAATCGCGATCGATTCCAACTCTTCCTCCCCCCTTCTTAAGGGAGGCTGGGGGGGATCGAAACGGCTTATTACAGTCGATAATTCCTCCGGTTCTTGCTCCCCCCTTTGTAGGGGCGGTGCCCCCGTGCCCGCCCCTACAAAGGGGGGTTCTAAACCAGCCAAACCATGCGATTCCTCCGGTTCTTGCCCCCCCCTTAGCAAGGGAGGCTGGGGGGGTTCTAAACCGCTCAAACAATCCCACAAATAGCGATTGTCTCCGCGAGCAACACAAATAAATCGATGTTTTTGACGGCAATCTTTGACAGCCAAATCAAAGGAAACAGGCTCACAAACCGCCGGCACAATTTGACGTTCTGACTGTTCCGCCGCCTCCGCAGCAATTCTTCTCCAGCGATCGACTTTTTGAGGACTTGGTTTGAGCAAAGTGCGATCGCTCGTAACGGGTACAATATTAGCTACGCCCAACTCCGTCGCCTGCCGAACAACCTCGTCAAAGGCATTTCCCTTAGGCAAAGCAGCCATCAAAGTTACTGCGACGGGAAGCTCCCTGTTAACGGCAATCTCCTCTGTTATTGAGGCAAATAACCCGGTTTCCTGCACTTCTAGAATTGCTGACCACCAATGTCCGCAGCCGTCCATGGCAATAAATCGATCGCCCGCTTGCAACCGCAACACTCGATTTAAATAATGCTGCTGTTCTTTCGTTAAGTCGATTTTGTTGGCACAAATTTGGGCTGCGGTAACTGCTAATCTTTGTAGTTGAGCCATTGGGTTTTGGATTGCTCGTTTTCTATGAGATTTTTTTTTATTTAACCGCAGAGGGCGCAGAGGGCGCAGAGGAAGAGAAAAAGAAGATTTTTCTGGTTTGTAGTGAGGACTTTAGTCCTTTCTCCTCCGTTTGTAATGAGGATTTCAGTTTTTTCTCTTCCGTTTGTAGTGAGAACTTCAATCCTGGGTGTGACTTTTAGTCAATTAGGACTAAAGTCCTTACTACGAACCAAGAAAGCATTTTAGAAACAATAAAGGCAAAGCATTTACAACCGGAATTATTTGACAAATTCAAGGTTTTTTCTGCAAATGCTTTGCCCTTAGGTTACTTTGGTCTGAACTTTATCTGATGCGATCGAAAATTGACAATCGAAAATCGGCTTATCCTTCCTCCTTAATCTTCTTCAAATAAGTGGAAATTGCCTCTGTAGCTAGCTGCGTGATAGGCTTGCCCTGACGGGCTGCTTCTTCCTTGAGCTCGTTGTAGATTTCATCGCGGACGCTGATGCGACGGCGGACTTTGCCACCGCCAGCAGTGGCTGTCTCGTTTTCTTCGCCGTTACTAGACGTAACATCTAATTCATTAATCTCAGTTGTCATCGAGTCAGCAGATTGGTGATTGGTTACAAATTGACGGATAGATTCTAACCCAACGCGATCGCAAAAATCGCCAAAACTCTCGCTTTGTTGCCGTTTTTGCTTGAAATAAACAAAAATTGGCTCCAGAAAAGCTTCAAAATCATTGACGTGCAGCTTTTCCTCAATTGGTTTTGCCAGCCGCGTTTGCGAGGGAGAACCGCCCAGCCAAATCTGGTAGGATTCGGGGGAACTCCCGACAAAACCCAATTCTGCCATATAAGGGCGGGCGCATCCATTGGGGCAACCAGTCATCCGCACTACAAAATGCTCGTCTTCTAAGCCAACTTTGGTCAAACTCGCCCGAATCCGCTCTAAAATGCTGGGAATCACGCGCTCGGATTCGGTAATCGCCAGCCCGCAGGTCGGCATGGCCGGACAAGCCATAGAATAGCGTACTAAGGGGTCGATCGCAGTTTCCGCTTGAATGCCGCTGCGATCGAGTATTCCCTGAATTTCTGATTTGATATCCGGCGAAATATCGTAAATCGTCACGTTTTGGTGCGGTGTCACCAGCAGCGGCAAGTTGTACTTCTGCACGATTTCCCGCAAAGCCGTTTTTAGCTGAAACGAGCCTTCATCCTTAATCCGGCCGTTTTCTACGGAAATGCCGACAAACAGCTTGCCGTCGCCTTGTTCGTGCCAGCCCAAGAAATCAAAATACTTCCACTCAGGTAGCGGTTTAAAGGCTTCTAGCGGTTTGCCAAAATATTCGGCTACTTTTTCGCTGAACCACTTGACGCCTTTGTCGTTAATCAGGTACTTGAGTCGGGCGTGCCGTCTGTCTGTGCGATCGCCACAATCTCTTTGGGTTGCTACAATTGCCTTGACCAAATCGTAAACATCATCCTTGGCAACATAGCAAATCTCGTCCGCAACGCGAGCAAAAGTCTCTTCTTTATTGTGAGTGCGGCCCAAACCGCCGCCGGCAAACACGTCAAAACCTTGCAACTCGCCAGAAGCATTGGTAATTACCACCAAGCTCAAATCCTGAGAGTACAAGTCAATTGAGTTGTCTCCAGGGACTGTCACGGAACACTTGAACTTACGCGGCATATAGTGCTGCCCGTAAATCGGCTCTTCTTTGTCGTGAAATGTTGTACCATTCCCGTTTGATTGTCTGGCAGCCTTGACTGCGGGATCTTCTTCAGCACTAATGGCCTTTTCCCCATCCAACCAAATTTCGTAATAAGCGCCGGTTTGCGGCGTCAGCAAATCGGCTACATTGTTGGCATATTCCAGGGCATACTGGTATTCGGGGCGATTTTTGTAAGGTGCTGGCGGTGCCATGACGTTGCGGTTCAAGTCGCCGCAAGCTCCCAAGGTTGACCCCATATTTTTAATAATTGAGGAAAACACTGCTTTAAGATTTTTTTTCAGCACGCCGTGAATTTGGAAACCTTGCCGGGTTGTGACGCGCAGCGTGTGGTTGCCGTATTCTTCTGATAGCTTGTCTAACGCTAAGAATAGCTCGGGCGGAACAAATCCCCCTGGGTTGCGGGTGCGGAGCATGAACTGATAGTCTTTTTCTTGTCCTTTGACTCGATTGTCCCGGTTGTCTTGCTGGTACGAGCCGTGAAATTTGAGAATCTGAATCCCCTCTTCGGTGAAGTGGGTTGTGTCTTGTAACAGTTCAGTCGCAACGGGTTCTCGCAAGTAGTTGCTGCGTTCTTTGAGACCTTCTGATTTAGAGGGCTTGCGCGTCGCAGGGGTTGAAATTGAAGATGTGATCATGGGAATGTGTAGTGCCAGTTATAATTAGATACAGGTCGATCGAATATTTGTTGACAATTTGACACTTGACAAATTTGCACTTGACAAATCTCCTCAGAAATGCTGTGTCGGATTTGTTGACAACTCGGTTCATAACTAAGTTAATAACGGTAATCCGGTAGGAATTCTGATGTTGTTCTATTTTAACACGATCGAGCCCGGGCCCGAAAATTGTAATTTAGAGTTTATACTTTCGATCGCTTAAGCGAACAAAACTTTAGAAATAATTAACCTCAACCTTTAAAACTATGTCACTGTATGACGAAGACACCTTTGTGGTGTTAGAAACAAACCAGCCGGATCAGTTTTTGAATGCGGCGGAACTATTAGAAAAGCTGAAAGCGGTTTTAGCCCGGGAACACGAAGATTTGCCGGCTGACGTGCTAAAATTTCCTTCTGTGGAAGAACAAGCTAAGTATTTAATTGATACTTATTGTGAATTAGATGTCGGCCCTGGACAGTTTTTGCAGTGGTACGCAGTGCGTCTAGAAAAATAATCTTATCTTAAATCACCTCAATTAAATTCGTTTGTAGTGAGGACTTTAGTCCGCAAGAAATAAGGACTGAAGTCCGAACGATCGAACCAGGTTTGTAGTGAGGACTTTAGTCCGCAAGAAAGAAGGACTGAAGTTCTGAACGAACCAGGTTTGTAATGAGGACTTTAGTCCGCAAGAAAGAAGGACTGAAGTCCTGACTACGAACCTATAACTGATGATTAATAACTAATCTTCTAACTGTTGAACGGAGGATACTTCAACGGCGGTAACATCGATCGTACCGGGCGGCGTCAAACGGCTAAAATGGCCTTCCTCTATTTTCAGAGGTTCGCCGCAGTTGGCACACTGAAACTGAGTTTGATTTAAAGCTGTGAATTCGTACTGACAAACAGGACACTTGTCCTCAATTAAATTGCGTTTCAACCACCACTGAAGCGCGAAAAATCCTACCACAGGTGTCAGCAGCAACAAACCTACTACAATTAACAATGATTTAACTACCCAACCCAAACCAATTGACACCAACACGCAGGCGATGCCCAGCAATATCAGCCAATTGCTAATACGGGGTAGGTTTAAAGAGATTTTGGGGGTGCCTTGGTTCACGGTGGTCTCCTTTGGTGTCTTTGCAGGTAGGCATAACTCTATCCTACTCAGAAATTCAGGCGGTCGATCGAGTTAATCTTTCTATTGTACAGGCAGAAACCGCTCTCTACGTTACAAGTTAATCGGACTCAGAAGGTTGAAAAATCCCTTCTAAGGATTGACACAGCGATTCAAAACTAAATCTTGCTAGGGTTTGTTCCCTCAACCAAGGCCGATCGCACTTTTTATCTTTTCCTTGAAGCATTTCCACACAAGCAACCGCTACTGCTGCCGGATCTCGGTGAGGAACTCGCCATCCCAGTTTACCATCTTGCAGCGGATCGGCAGATCCGTCCGCGTCCCCGGCGAGCACTGGTATTCCGCAAGCTAGAGCTTCCAAATACACTATACCGAAGCCTTCCTGGGAGGGCATTACATAAGCATCGGCTAACTGATAATGTGCTGCTAAATCTGCTGTGGGTACAAAACCCGCAAATATAACTCTTTCGGCAACTCCCAAATCGGTGGCGAGTTTTGCTAATCTAGGGCGATCGTCCCCGCGTCCAATAACCAAGTATTTCACATTGGGAAAACTTTTGGCAATTTCCGGCAAAGCTTGAATTGTGACATCGACGCCTTTGTAACTATCGTGCGATCGCAATCTGGCTACAGTCATCACTATTTTAGCACCAGTCAGATCGTACTTTTCTAATAAATGCAGCGGTTTGGGGCCGATCGCAAATATATCACTATTTACGACACAAGGCGCTATCTGGAATTTTGCAGGATTTAATTGATTATTACAGCAAGTGCGATCGCGCGTGTACCTGCTAATCGTCCAAAGGCTGTCAGCCTGTCTCATTGCTATTTGATATTTTAGCCCAAGTGTTTCCCAAACTTCCTTGCCGTAAGTTAAAATCGTGTAGGGAATTCCCAGCGGCTGGCATAAAGTTTTAATGAGCGGTGCAAGTTTGATGTGACCGCAGAAAACCCGTTGAGGTCGTTTTTGCACCAAGCAAGTTAGCAATTTGGCGGCAAACTTAAAACGGCCAAGCCAAGCGGGATCAGTTTTTAGGTAAGAGAATTTGAGATTTTTGGACTCGAAGGGATTGTGACAATCTGGCGCATCTCGCAACAGCAAAACTTCTGCTTGTGGCGGAAAGTTTTTGGCTGCGCTTAGTGACAGGTAAGCTTTCAGGATATCTTGAATGTAGGATTGAATGCCACCTTCGCTGGAAAATATTTCTAGGAAACAGAATAGGTGATTTGTCGATCGCATTTTTATTTAGATTTGATAAGTAATGGAAATTAAATAATGTACACAAGCTTGTGGGGTGGGCGTCCCGCCCGCCCTTTCTGGACGGGCGGGACGCCCATCCCACAATAATTAAAATTGTAAGTTATTGACAGGAGCGATCCTAAGAAGACACGGCGGTTGAAACCGCGTCCATACAAGCGAAACCCGCACTTCGACTTCGCTCAGCGTACACGGACGGCGGTTGAAGATAAAAGACACGGCGATTGAAATTACGTTATTCTCTTTACTCGGCGTCCGGCTGACATCGTTTGTCTAGGCGCGGTTTCAACCGCCGTCTTATCTTAACTTTCATCTGGGCCCTAACTTTCATGTCGCCCAAAAAACAAAAAGCCCCTAAACATCGCTGGTTAGGGGAGAAAATTATCAGGGTGCATCTACTAATGTGCTTAGTATAGCATCCTTTTGTGGGGTGTCACCCATCATGGGTGACACCAACGCGAATTTTTTATGAGAATAAGTTATGATTGAAGCCCTTAATGATTGCCAAAGCTTGTCAGTCCGATCGCATTGTCGCTGTTAACCTAAGATAGGACAGACGCAAAAATCCTCAGAAAGCCTGTAGATTGGTAGATTTATGCTCGCGAAAGCCGATATTTTTCCAGAAATCGGGTTGGCGATCGGCAAGTCCTATATTATTTAGAATAAATCCGTGCTAGACCTCAAATTAATCCGAGAAAACCCGCAAGCCGTACAAGAAAGCCTCAACACTCGCGGAGGCCATCACGAAATCGAGCCGATTTTGCAATTAGACAAACAGCAGCGGGAGTTGGAAGGCAAGCGATCGCAACTGCAAGCCCGCAGCAACGAAATAGCCAAACTCATCGGGCAAAAAAGAAAATCGGGTTTACCCCTCGAATCTCCCGAAATTCAAACTTTGCAAGCAGAAGGCAACGAAGTCGGCACTCAGTCAAACGAATTGCAGGCACAGGAAAAAGACTTAAAAGCTCAAATAGAAGCCTTATTGTTACCCTTGCCGAACTTGCCCGGTAAATCAACTCCGCTGGGCAAAAATGAAGATGAAAACATCGAAATCCGGCGCTGGGGAGACGAATACATTCCCCAAAATCCCGATATTTTGCCGCACTGGGAAATCGGCGAAAAATTAGGAATTCTCAACTTTGAACGGGCAGTAAAAATCGCCTCCCCCCGATTTGTTGCCTTAGTTGGCGCTGGTGCAGCCCTGGAAAGAGCGATTATTCAATTTATGCTCGACCGCCATACAAAAGCAGGTTATGTAGAAGTAATTCCCCCACTTTTAGTTAACACCGAATCCCTCACTGCTACAGGTCAATTGCCGAAATTTGCTGAAGAAAGTTTTAAGTGCGATGAAGATGATTTGTGGTTAATTCCTACTTCCGAAGTTCCGGTGGTCAATTTGTACCGAGGTGAAATATTGACAGCGGAACAGTTGCCAATTTATCACTGTTCTTTTACTCCTTGTTTTCGCCGGGAAGCTGGCAGTTACGGCAAGGATACGCGGGGATTGATTCGGTTGCACCAATTTAATAAGGTCGAATTGGTAAAACTGGTGCATCCGAGCACCTCCGAGGCAGAACACGAAAAGTTAGTGCAGGATGCCGAGGGAGTTTTGCAGGCCCTGAAATTGCCTTATCGGGCGATCGAGCTTTGTACCGGTGACTTAGGTTTCGCGGCGGCAAAAACCTACGATTTAGAGGTCTGGCTGCCTTCTGCGGGCAAATACCGGGAGATTTCGAGCTGTTCCAACGTGGCAGATTTTCAGGCGCGGCGGGCGAATATTCGTTTTAAAGAAGCGGGGAAAAAAGGCACTCAATTCGTGCACGCCCTCAACGGTTCTGGTTTGGCTGTGGGGCGGACAATGGCGGCTATTTTGGAGAATTACCAGCAGCCGGATGGGACGGTAAAAGTGCCGGAAGTGCTGCAATCTTATCTCGGTCGCGAGGTTTTGTAAACGTAGTTCGTAGTGAGGACTTTAGTCCTCCTATTAGAAAGAATTAGGACTAAAGTCCTTATTACAAACGTAGTTCGTAGTAAGGACTTTAGTCCTCCTATTAGAAAGAATTAGGACTAAAGTCCTTATTACAAACAAAGATTTAATATTACTCACAAATTTTTTAGCGCTTCCTTGATATCCAGCGCCAAAAATCTATCCAACGCTAAATACATCCAATAAAGAGATAGCTGAGCGTCACTATTAGTCTTTTGAAACCCCAAAGCTAAGCTCATTTTTTCGTACATCGGGTGAATCATTAGCGTGTACAAATCGCAAAGATTCGGAAAATCTTTTTTCATTTCAACTAAAACTTGCTGTATGTGTTCGAGAAAAACAATGCGGTATTCTTCTAAATATTGCCGGTCAATCATCCAACTGCGGACAAATACTGACTGGCAATTTTCATCTCCCGGAAGTGCCATTGTAAAAGGATCGATCTCAGCAGAAACAGAACTTAAGTGCAGGCTTTTACTCGGTGCGTTAAAAAAATTAACTTCTGATTCGGCTGCGGTGGGATACAGTAAGAAAAAGCCGACAGGATTTAGGTTGTCGCAGCGGCGCAAAACTCCCATTCCTTTTGAATATTTGCCAGCCAAAACCCGCAGAATTTTAGCAATTTGGTAGGGAACTGCGTTAGTGCTGCGGTTCATCCAGTTATAATTGGTTGCTAGTAAATTTGCTACCGGAATTGCATCGCACCGAGGGTTAAAATCATCTAATTTGAGTTTGACTGAATTTTCGGGCTTGCGGGGATCTAAAATTTCTGGGATGGGTTGAATTTGAATTGCTGTAGCGTTTCCGTCAAAGTGTTTTTCGATCAATCCGAGTGCTTCTAGTTTATCTAACATCATTCCGGCGGCGCGATCGCTCCCGCGATCGGAATCCGAGTAAAATAGTTCTGCTGCTTCCCGGTGAGTGCACTGCACTTCTGTTGCTAGCAATTCCAGTTTAGCCAGCGGTGGTTTGAGGCGGGGCTGGCTTTCCTGAAGCTGTTTCACTGATAAGTAAATCCAAAGCCTGACAAAGCATTCAGCCCTAGTGCGAGTGACGCCTACTCGTTTCATCAATAGCGAAACAGCGGCGCGGCGCTGAGATTGAGAATACCAAGCATCTAGTGAAGCAATATCCATTTCAGTCGGGAAGCAGCGAAGGAACTCTAGTTATATATTGGCTTAATTTTCCCAAAAACTTCACCCTGCTTCAGGTTACTTGTTGCCGCTGTTGCTGAACTTGTCTGATTTCCCCTGACTCTACAATACAACTGGTTGCTCCTTGCAAGTTCGCTGCCCCGCAAAGCACAATCAATTTTATACCATTTCCGATCCCCCTAAATCCCCCTTAAAAAGGCGGACGAAAGAGTGTTCTTGTCCCCCCCTTATTAAGGGGGGCTAGGGGGGATCTTCGGGTTTTACAACACGCCCTAGAGGGGATCGAAGCACTAATTTTCAGCCATACTAAATTAGCATTTTGAGAGGTTGACGGTATGCACAGCGCTTATATCAATCGGATTGGAAAATTTTTGCCGGGGGAAGCGATTAATAATGATGAGATGGAGGAATATTTAGGCAAAATTGCCGATCGCCCTTCGAGAGTCAGACAGCGCATTCTCAACAGCAACGGGATTAAACAGCGCTATTACGCGATCGACAAACAGCAGCAAACACTGTATTCTAACAGCCAAATGGCAGCCTTTGCCGTCCGGGACGCGATCGCCTCTGCAAATTTGGAACCAAGGGCGATCGACTTACTAGCCTGCGCCACCACTTTACCAGACTTATTAGTACCGGGATTTGCCAGCACAGTACATGGGGAACTTTCCGAATTATCTCCCCTAGAAATAGTTTCAACTCAAGGAGTTTGCTGTGCAGGAGTTACCGCCTTAAATTACGCCGCATCTCAACTCGAACTCGGCAAAAAACAAACAGCAATCGCCGTCGCCTCCGAATTTCCCTCGCGCCTGTTCAAAAATAGTAAATTTGAAGCAGAAACATCAGTCCAAGCCGGAAAACCCCTACCTTTCGATACAGAATTTCTGCGGTGGATGCTATCCGACGGCGCCGGAGCATTTTTGCTACAAAACCATCCCAACGCAACAGGAATTAGCTTAAAAATAGAATGGATTGAGCTAATTTCTCACGCCAACGCCTATCCAGTTTGTATGTATTCAGGATTGGCCAGCGAAACATCAACAAAAAGCTGGTTAGATTATTCATCCTACCTCGATGCAGCCACAGCCGGAGCCTTTGACTTGCGGCAAAATATTCGCTTGCTAGACAATGTAATGAAATTAGGCGTTGAAGGTTGGCTGAGCCTGATTAAAAATGGGAGAGTTTGTCCGCAGGAAATTGACTGGCTGCTGTGCCACTATTCCTCTCACTTTTTCCGGGGACAAATTGTCGAACTTCTGGAACAAGCAGGCTGCATGATTCCCGAAGAAAAATGGTTTACTAACTTGTACAGTCGGGGAAATACAGGCTGCGCCTCGATTTATTTAATGTTAGAGGAATTGTTCAACTCTGGCAAATTGCAGCCGGGACAAAAAATATTTTGTTTTGTTCCGGAAAGTGGTCGCTTTACAACGGCATACATGATGTTAACTGTTGTGGAAAACACTAATAAATCTATGACTTCTCAAAGTTTTCAATCCCTTGATGTTCCCGAAGCTTCGCCTCTAGAAAGTGTTAAACCGGAAATGTTTTACTCTCCGCAAGCTTATTTGTTGCGGGAGTTAGCCTGGATTTGGCTGAGATTCGATCGCGAAATTCGTTCCGTACCCATTGTCCGCAAATTGTACCGGGGAGAGTTTACAATAGAAGACTATCAAGCTTTGCTGTGCAATCTCCGCCCGCAAGTTGTCGAGGGAGCGCGCTGGATTGCTCGGGCTGCATCTAACATGACTGACTTCCGTTTGCGATCGACTTTTATCGGTCACGCCCAAGACGAACACCGCGACTATCAAATGTTAGAACGAAATTATGTTTCTGTCGGAGGCGAGTTGTCAAAAATTGTCGAATATGATAAGAATATTGGCAGCGAAGCACTGTCAGCTTTTATCTTCCACCAAGCATCGCGGGAAAATCCAGTCGATTTAATTGGCAGTATGTTTATCATCGAAGGATTGGGAAATCGGTTGGCGGGAAAGTGGGCAAAAGAAATCAAAGAAACTCTCGGTTTGCAAGACGAACAAGTATCATTTTTAGCTTATCACGGAGCTAATGACGAGTCGCATTTAGCCAAATTAGAAAATTTGATTAATGCAGAATGGATGACAGAGGACATCGCCCGTCGTATTGTCAAAACCGCCCGCGTCACTGCTCGTTTATATCTATTGCAATTGGAGGAAATCCGCTAATGCAAAAGCTGCAAAAACAAGATATCAAAACTCTTCCCGACGAGCAGAAAGTCCCTTACGCTACCAAACCGTACAACCGCCGAGATCCGAATGTTTGGGATGTCCTGTTTTGCGATCGCTCGATTCCCGTAGATTTAGTAGCAAAAGCATACATGATGAAGGATTTGCAAAACTGGACTCGCAGTTATTTGCTCATCCCGATCAAAATAATTGCGAACTTGTTGCTGGCGGTAATTATGACAGCAAAGCGTTTGTTGCCGTTTCAATTTCGCGCTTACACGTTAATGCACAAATCCGCTGCATTTTTCCTAAATAACTTTGTCTCGCCCGAAGCTTGTTATTTAATTGTGCGGCACATCTGCATCGGCTCGAACATTATCAACTTCTTAATTGATAACGGCCCGGACACCCAGATTGAAAAGTCAAAACTTTATCCGCGCACTGTTAGCGATTTAGCTGACAATGCGTTTCTCGAACACGACTTAATTTTGTATAACTTTGTCTGGGACTACAACCAGGCCATACTGACAAATCCCAACTGGTTGCAGCTTGTCAAAAAACGGGGGATTAATTATGATAGCATTCAACCTGTGGAAGTTGCAATAGATTTTGAAAGAAGCAGGTGGCTGAGGATTTTGGATTTAGAATCGGCGATCGAGCTTTTTAAAGTATTTTATTCTCTGTGCTTAACTAGCGATGAATTTGCGCGCGCCGTGCTGTCGCTTCAGTTAGACGAAAACTTCGGAGTGTACGTCAGTGAAATTATCGGAAATCATGACTGGAATCATGTAATTGTCAACCGCCACCCGCTAGCACCAAACAGTCCGTTTAATGCAGCGCGCGACTTGTTTTTGCACGGCATAATTTCGGAATATCTCTATCGGTACTTGGAAATGCGAAAAGAGATGAGCAATGTTTAAAAGTCAGGTGCAAAGTATGTAGGGTGCGCAATGCGCACCTTCCGAATATGTAATTATGTCGGGTGCGCAATCCGCATTTTACGAATATAAGTAGCGCGTAAAGTGGTAAAATAATCGGTGCGCAGTGTACACCCTACAAATTCAACCGGTGCGCAGTGCACACCCTACAAATTCAACTACTTTCGACAAATCCTGATACACCACAATCCACTTGCCTATAATCGGGTCTGAGCAATGCTTAAAAGTCTGGTGCAAAGTATGTAGTGTACACCCTACAAATTCAACCGGTGCGCAGTGCACACCCTACAAATTCAACTACTTTCGACAAATCCTAATACACCACAATCCACTTGCCTATAATCGGGTCTGAGCAATGCTTAAAAGTCTGGTGCAAAGTATGTAGGGTGCGCAATGCGCACCTTCCGAATATAAGTAGCGCGTCAAGTGGTAAAATAATCGGTGCGCAGTGCACACCATACAAATTCAACCGGTGCGCAGTGCATGCCCTACAAATTCAACTACTTTCAACAAATCCTGATACACCACAATCCACTGGCCTGTAATCGGGTCGCGGTAAGTAATAAACGGATTAGATTTTAAAGGCTTACTGCAAGGTTTGACTGCCATTTCTACACACTCCCTATAAATTTTATTAAATAAATCTACAACACCATACCTTTAATAATCGGCTGTTTTGCCTAAAATCCGCGTGATTTCTACCTCAACAAGAGGTGATTTTTCAGGCATTCTTGGGTGACAGGGAGCAGTGGCTTAATGTGATTGAAAACTGCCCGTGCAGTGAGCAGTATCACCAAAAGCCTTCCGAAAAACAATTCTGCCTTGTCCCCTTTACCTTTTACCTTCAAGAGGGTAAGTATTTTCCGCAAAAATCTGATATTATTAAGTAAGGTAAAGACGTTTATCAGAGATATCCTCACAAATTTATGGTGCTATTTGGATTTGGCAAAAAGTCGAGCCTGCCCTCTCCCCAAGACGCATTGCCGGGACGGGCAGAGTTGATGCCGGTACCGGCAACTCACTTTGTTAACGGCAATCCCCTCAAGCCTCCGTTTCCAAACGGCATGGAGACTGCGATGTTTGGCCTGGGCTGTTTTTGGGGCGCGGAACGCAAATTTTGGCAGCAAAATGGTGTTTTTTCGACTGCGGTTGGCTACGCGGCGGGGATTACTCCGAATCCTACTTACAATGAAGTTTGCAGCGGGATGACGGGACACAATGAAGTTGTTTTGGTTGTGTTCGATCCGAAAGTAATTAGTTACGAAACGCTGCTAAAGGTTTTTTGGGAAAGCCACAATCCGACTCAGGGAATGCGGCAGGGTAATGATTCGGGTACTCAATATCGATCGGGCATTTACACGTATTCAGCCAGCCAAAAGCAGCTAGCTGAGGCTTCGCGGGATGCTTACCAGACAGCTTTGACGCCTGCTGGTTACGGTAAGATTACGACTGAAATTATTGATGCTCCTGAGTTTTATTACGCGGAAAGCTATCACCAGCAGTATCTTGCTAAAAACCCGAACGGTTATTGCGGTTTGGGCGGTACTAAGGTTTGTTTGCCGGCGATGTCTCAGGCTTGAGGTTTTATCCCGATTGATGGGGACACAATCATGTTCGTTGGTGTCAATTTAAGATAAGACGTAGTGCAGATTTGCTGTCTGACGATTAAGGCCTGATCCCCCCTAGCCCCCCTTAAGAAGGGGGGGACAGGAAGTTATCAAAGTCCCCCTTATTAAGGGGGATTTAGGGGGATCTTGCCTCAGATAAAAGCGAGATTTCTCAGGCTTCAGACTTGATTTGACACTAATGAACACTGCTGTGTCGCTACAACATAGGGCTATAATTTCGCCACAAACAGCGGAATATGTTAATAATTGAAAATAGGTAAGAAATGCTGACGGCTGTTGTAATTATCAATTTAATGATATCTGTGATCGGTTTTTATATAGCTGCGAGAGTGTGGAAAATCAGACGGACGATCGCGCGTTTTGAAGTTCGGATCGCAGCAATCGATCGCTGTAGCAGCAATGTCCTCGCAAAATCGCCGAATTTCTTTGCGAAAAGGCAGCAAGGTGCTCACCAATTACGGCGGGATTACCAACAACTGGAATTGCAACTGCAACAGGTTCAGCAACTTTTGGGATTGCTGGGTTTGGGGCGGATGCTTTGGCGCAGGCGCGATTCCCTACGGGATAGCTTCGCTTCACGACCTTTGAGGTAAGCTATCCTAAAATTGTATGGAGAGAAGTTATAAAAATGTCAACTAAACGTTCGGGATTATTTATTGGCGGTCTGTTGGTGGGTTCTGCGATCGGGGCCGTGACTGGGTTGCTGATGGCACCGCGAACGGGCAAGGAGACGCGGCAGATATTGAAAAAATCTGCCGATGCTTTGCCGGAGTTGGCGGAGGATTTATCGACTAGCGTCCAATTGCAAGCCGATCGACTTTCGGAGACTGCACTGCGAAATTGGGACGAAACTTTGGTTAGATTGAAGGAGGCGATCGCAGCGGGCTTAGAAGCGACTCAGCGCGAACGTCAAACACTGTCGGAAACTGAAGCCGAAGTGAGTCCGCCGCTGCGCCCATCCGCTAAATGACGTGAAATCCCCAACCCTAAATCCGAGATTCAAGTGAGCGATCCTATATTCTGGCTAGGACTTTCGATTTTGCTAGTGGCGGTTAGCCTAACTGCTGTTTTAGTGACTTTAATACCTGCGGTGCAAGCGCTAGCAAGGGCAGCCCGCAGCGTGGAAAAGCTCGCTGACACGCTTTCGCGCGAGTTTCCGCCGACTTTGGAGGCGATTCGGTTGACGGGGCTGGAAATTAGCGAGTTGACGGATGATGTCAGCGATGGAGTGCAAAGTGCGGGGGAGGTTGTCAAGCAAGTCGATCGCAGTATTGGTAGCGCGAAGAAGCAGGCGCAAAATGTGCAGGTGACAACTCGCAGCGTGGTGACGGGGATTAAGGCTGCTTGGAAAACTTTAACTCGGAAGCCGCCGATTTCTGGGACAAATCGCCGATCCGATCGATTGTCGGCGAGTCAAAGAGGTGCGATTTCGCTGAGGGATTCGGGTTTGGATGACAGGTATTCTGGGGGTTACGCTGCGAGTGCGGGTAATGGGGAATCGCCCAGGTTGAGGAATGGCGAGGGTTCTGGTTTGCCGGCGGATGCGGGAGATTTTGAGGAAGTGCGATCGGGCGATTCTTGATGTTTTTTGATAGTAGATCGAGGAAGCCTCGGCGGTTGAAACCGCGGCGATACAAACGATGTCCGGATGGTGCGCGGACGAAGAGAAGAGAGGGTTGATTTGTTTGTGGGATTTGTTTGGGTTGGGCGATCGGGCATCTAGTCTTTTTGATCCAAGTCTTCGGTTTTCGGAGTTTCTGAAGTTGAGGGGAATTCTAGTCGAATATTAATATCAATTGATATTGTATTTTTCTCAATCACACCTATACCAACTATTTTTACTAATGCTTCTGTAGGTATAGAATTATTTAGTTTAAATTCAGAAGAAGACAAAGTTTTAAATCCTGCTTCCTGTAGCCGATCGCAAACATTTCTCCAATTTCCCACAGGTTCGTTGGGTAAATCTGCGAGTTTTTTAACATATTGGTATAAAGTTTTACACAGATAAACCTCTGCACTTTTCGGAGTCTGAAACATTTTTTTAGCTATTTCGGCGGGACTGCAACCGGAAAGCAGTCCTCGGAGATAAAGCTTTTCAGTGTCTGTGAGTCCTCTGCGCGATCGGGGAGAGATTTGCCGTTTAGCTTCTGCAAAAGCTTGGTACAGCCTTTCTAAGTCCCAGTGTTTCGCGGCTTCGGCAAATAAGTCTTCTTTTGAGGCCATTTTCGGGTGCGGTGAGATGTGGCTAACGTTAGCATAACCGAAATTGCTAGCGTTTGTTAGTTGTGTGCTAGCTGTACTTACTGTATTGTTACATACATCAGGCATAGTTGAGTTTGTTGAAGCGGTGAGACGCCGAGTAGGAATACTCAGAGTCAGTAATGGGCGCGATCGTTTTTGACAAGAAATCATTTATTTAATACCAGCAAACACGCGGTAAGTCTCTGTACTTGTCCCGATTCAACACGAGGAAATAACGTGTCTAATTTTTTCACGCCGGAATTCAATAACGAAAGTGCGATCGCACCCTTGCTCTACTAACAGTTATAGAACAAAACTGGCATATCAAGCCATCCAACCACTATTTGCAGAAAATTAAGGATACAAAATGACATCACAGTTTAACACGACCTCTGGCTATGGCTTGGTGAATGCAGCAACAGCAGTTGCCAGTGCAACTGGACAACCCACCTTTCCAGATGTCCCAGACTTGGGCGGCAATAGTTGGGGCAACGATCTAGTGAAGGCTCCCGAAGCTTGGGCAAGGGAATTTACAGGTAAGGGAATTGTTGTTGCTGTCATTGACAGTGGTGTGGACATCGAACACGAAGACCTTAAAGATAATATTTGGATTAATACCAAGGAAATTCCAGGTAATGGCATTGATGATGATCGTAATGACAAAATTGATGATATTAACGGTTGGAATTTTGGTAAGCGCCTTAACCCAAAAGGTGACAATGATGTTAGACCAGGTACTAATGATCGTGGGCAAGTTCACGGCACTCATGTTGCTGGTACGATCGCCGCTGCAAATAACAATTTAGGTATCAGCGGTGTCGCCTATAATGCCAAAATCATGCCGATTAGGTTGGCAGACACGATAACCACGGACGAACCACAACCTAACGGAGGAACAAAACCTGTAACAAAGTTTGTGCCAGAAACTGCTGGATCTTTAACCGATGCAATCCGCTACGCGGCTGATATGGGTGCCAATGTCATCAATATGAGCCTGGGTGTGGGTCGGGAAGGATATTCTGCATTGCAAGAAGCCATAGCCTATGCAGCTAGTAAAAATGTTGTTGTTGTCAGTAGTGCTGGAAATGGAGATGAGAAGGGTAATGGTCTACCTTCGCCTGGGTTTCCTGCGGGCTATGCCACTCAATATGGCATCGCTGTAGGTGCTGTAAATATAAACAAAGAGATTGCTAATTTTTCCAATCTGGCCGGCTCAGATAACAAGATGGCGTATGTAGTTGCGCCCGGAGTACAAGTTTATTCAACTTTACCTACTAAACCTACTGAAAAATACGGTTTAAAAAATGGTACATCAATGGCTGCACCTCATGTTGCAGGTGTTGCAGCCTTAATGCTGAGTGCAAATCCTAGCCTGACTCCACAGCAAGTACGTCAGATATTAACTGATTCTGCTACGGGTCTCAGCAACAACGTTCCAGTGGTCGCACCCCTTCCAGAAATATCTCTTTCACTGCCACCAGAACCACCACCCATAAAATCACCAGGCCCTGGAGCACCACCCCCGGTCGTGCCAACACCGCAAGATCCGACACCGACACCTACTCCGGCACCAATACCTACACCTAGTCCGGCACCCGCGCCGACACCAGCACCGACACCAACTCCAATACCTGCACCTGTCCCGACTCCGACACCAACTCCAGTACCAGTACCGACACCAGCACCGACACCAACTCCAATACCTGCCCCTGTCCCGACTCCGACACCAACTCCAGCACCAGCACCGACACCAACTCCAATACCTGCGCCTGTACCGACTCCGACACCAACTCCGGCACCAGTATCGATCGCAACACCCAAACCAAATGCTACAGGCGATGGCAATCCGACAGGGCTACCCCAAAATCTTAGCGGGTCTGGATTTTACTTGTTAACAGATAATTCTGACACGGCAATCCCAAGAGCTGCGATCGGTTTAGGAATTTCAGGTCTTTCTGGCAGTGACTCTCTCACAGGTACAGACGATGCTGACACCATTAACGGCAATCAAGGTGCAGACCGACTAATCGGACTCGGCGGCAACGATATCCTTTTGGGCGGCAAAGGTTCAGACTTCATTGATGGCGGTGCTGGCAACGACTTCCTCAGAGGAAACAATGACAACGACACTCTGACTGGAGGAGATGGTAACGATGTTATGTTGGGCGGTCAAGGAAATGATATCCTCATCGGCGGGGCTGGCAGCGACGTACTCAATGGCGATCGCGGTCAAGACATTCTCACAGGCGGCGACGGCAATGATGCCTTTCTCTTAATACTAGATTCGACTGCTACCTCGATCGATAAAGCCGATGTCATTACAGATTTCCGCTCTGGAGATAGCTTTGGTTTGACCGAAGGAATCACATTTTCTACTCTTACGTTTGAATCTGTTAGTTTACGGCTTGACGGGGATACTCCTGTCACTTCTACGGCTATTAAACAGGGTAACAACTATTTGGCAGTTGTCTCTGGAGTAGCTCAAAGTGTTCTAACTGAAAATGTTTTCTTCAGAAGCCTTCCTTAATTAATAGCGATCGCCCCGCTCAACATAAAGGGCGATCGACCTTCATTATCCCCAAGATTGACATCTCCCAAGACCCGAAAAGTAAAGTTGTGTAACAACAAATGATATTTTGCATAAAAATCGCAGGATCGAACCGATAAAACTATAGACAGTTTGGAAGTTTAGACATCTTGGCTCAGAGCTAAAGACACCTAAATAGAGGAACTATCAAAAAAAATTACACAGAAGTAGGTTTGTTCAATATGACAGTAAATATCTACGCCTCTTCACCGCAGGACGGTTTAGAGTCAGAAGAAGTTAAGTTAATCAACTTAATCAATCAATACCGCGCTCAAAATGGGCTGCCACCCATACCAAAATCCAAGGCACTGACTACCGTTGCTAATCGCCACGTCCAAGACATAACAGAAAACATTGGTAGTCTCACTCATTCCTGGAGTGACGCTCCCTATGATGGCAACGATTCCAAAACTTGGTCTAATATGTGGAAAGCTCCCCAGCGGCTTAATACTGGCTATCCGGGAAATGGTTATGAAAACGCTTTCGGAGGCTCTGGGGGGTTTGTCGCCACAGCAGAAAATACCTTAAACGCTTGGAAAAATAGTCCTTTACACAATGCCGTTATCCTCAATCAAAACATTTGGCAAAACAAGCAGTGGAAGGCTTTAGGAGTCGGCATCTATAAAGGATACGCGGTGATGTGGGTTGGTGAGGAAAGCGACCCTACAGGCGAACCCTCAATCAGCAGTGCTTCTATACCAACACCAACACCGACACCAACACCTCAACCAATACCTGAACTGATACCTCCAGCACCAGCGCCGGGAACACCTGCACCGCAGCCACCAGGGGTTCCCTCGCCTCAAGATCCTACACCGCCAGATCCAAAACCCCCAGTACCCCCAAAACCCCCAGTACCCCCAAAACCCCCAGATCCAGTAGCGCCAGAACCACCAGATTCAGTGCCAGGAGATACATCTATTCCTACTGGTTTCATTATCAATGAGTCTAGCTTGCTGAACGCTTTTGATAGCCTATCTAACTCAGCAGCAGCAGGCGCAGCTAATGGAAACCTAGTGAGATTAACCGCAGGCAATGATTTTCTAAATTTATCGCTTTCGAGTTTGACCACAAGTCCAAGCGGCGGTGTACTTGCCTTGGACGGAAATGATACTATTCTCGGCTCATCTGCTAATGATGTAGTCAACGGAAACACCGGTGCAGATAGTTTGAGAGGTGCTGCTGGCAATGACTTGCTGCGTGGTGGCAAAGATGAAGATCGGATTTTTGGAGAGGATGGGAATGACATCCTCAGCGGTGGTAGAGACAGCGATACCCTTGAAGGTGGATCAGGTAATGATTTTGTGCGAGGTGGCCGAGACAATGACATTTTAATTGGAGGTGATGGGAACGATATTCTGGTAGGCGATATTGGTTCAGATACTCTCACAGGCGGTAGCGGATCGGATACGTTTATTCTGATCGCTAATTCTGAAGCGGGAAAACGTGATTTTAATTTAGCCGATCGAATTACTGATTTTAGTCAAGGCGATAGAATTGCGATCGCAGGCAACATTTCCTCAAGCGAACTCCGTTTTAATGCTGTTGGTGTCAACACTGTTATCCAACTAGCAAACGGCGACATTTTAGGCAATGTTCTCAATGTGACACCAGCGACTGTTCAGAGCGCTACATTCATCGTTCCCCTTACAGATTCATCCCTGCGTTTTGGATAAAATATGAGTTGTGGGGCTGGCATCTTGCCTGCCCTTACATTCCAAAAGCGATCGCCCCTATCCCATCCCAAATCTCACGCGGGCGAGATCCCTTTCATTCCAAAAGTCCGATCGCCCTTTTTGTCCAAAAGTGCGATCGCCTTTCCCATCCCGAATCCCAAAGGGATCTCACCCTTACTGTCCGAAAGTGCGATCGGCATTCCCCAAGTTAAGATATAAACTGAGAAATCACCCTCATAGCAATACGACAGGAATGTGCGATCGGAAATTCTCAAAATCTTTATCAGTAGTCAAAATGCTGTAGCCGCGACGATGAGCAACAGCACATAGCAGAAAATCAGTATTTGAACCCTGAACACCATTACTGCGACAGGTATTGAAAAACTCTGCGGCTAACTCATAATCTTCAGTTGTTAGCTCTAAATCAGGAAAAGCACGAAGATACTCTTGCAATCGAGCAAACTGTTCCTTGTAACGCACCCCAGAAAGCACCTCCTGACGAATCGCCCCCAGTAAAACAACTCGTCCGTCTGCAATCAAATCGCGCAGCACATTAACGATCGCGATCGCATCATTTGTCGTGTTGCGCCGTAAGGCCAGCGACCAAACGGAACTATCAACAAGAACATTCATGTTGTTTGTCGCTGTTGCTTGTAGTTATAATCTTCATCGTATTCAATAGTACCAAACAATTCCAATATTTTTAATTGTTTGCGACGTTGGATGTACTCGCGTAAAGCCGCTTCGATTAATGTAGTAGGTGTTGGATGGTTACTCAAATCAAGGGCTTCTTGAAGAAGAGTTTTGTCAATTTCGAGCGTAGTTACCATGTATTTTCCTCGTGCAAGTAGGGTATGACGCAATTGCCACCGAACAATGCTGTAATTTTAGTGTAGCACTGAAACTCCATCAATAGTACGATCGCCCTTTTTGTCCGAAAGTGATCTCGCGCCCCTATCTCATCCCAAATCTCACGCGGGCGATATCTCTTTCTTCCCAAAGTGCGATCGCCCTTTTCCCCAAATAACCAAAAGTGCGATCGCTCTTTTCGTCCAAATTTAACTCACTTGCAATAATTCTTGAGAGTGTATTGAATTTGCTACACCATAAGCTGTATAAGCTCTTACTTCTGGCGGTTGAAGTCCCAAAACAATTAATTGAGGAGGAATGCCCGCCGCTACTAATTCTTCAGCGATCGAGCGATCGGTATTATTCGCTTGAATCCAAACTTGACCGTCGATAATATCCATGTGTATGACGCAATCGTGAATTCTTCTCCCCTGAAACCATCCGATCGATAGTAACATATAGCAATCGTTTTCTAAATCGAAAATTACTTGACTTTGTACCTCACTTTCAGAATCAAAAAAACCTGAGTATTCATTAATAATTCCTTTGACAATCTGGCGGCAATCTGCTATTGTATCCATTTCACAATCTCCTCCGTTTGTGGATTAAAAACAATCAACTTCAAATTATTATCGACCAATAAAATATCGGCAAATTTATCTTCAATAAAAAGCTCTTCAAAAGACATCACAGGTATGGCAAGATAGAGCGTTCTTTCCGGTTCCGTTTGTTCTAAAATTTTCTGATAAAGAATGTATTGTCCCAAAGCCTTCTCTAAATCTAAAATTTTAGAATCACTGATAAAACTTTTAACTTCAACAGCTATCTTAGACTGATTATTTTCAGCAGCAATCAGTTTTTAGGCTCCGAGATCGACAAAGAGTTTTCGCTTGGCCCATTTCACTAATAATGGATCGTGAGTAACTTGCCAGCCAGCTTTAACAAGTGCCTGTTTCACAACTGGATGATAGTAATCTTTTGCTGACACTGTTGCTCCTTTTAAACGCTCTAGGACGATGCTTTAAGTATAGCAAAGAAATTACCGACATTACTACCAAAGTAAGCGCGTGAGTTCGCGAAGCGTTCCCGAAGGGTAGCTATCCCCTAGGAATCGCCTTTTTTTTCCGAAAGTGCGATCGCCCTTATTGTCCGAAAGTGCGATCGGGCTTTCCTAATTTACCGCACGTTTGAGAATTTGACCGACAACTCCATACCTGTCGCCTGTCAATCCATCAAGTTCGTGTTCGATATCTTCCAACCAGCCAAGTTTACTTGTCCACTTACCATTAGCTAATTGTCTGGCTGCATGAGTTGGAATACCGTTGGAATCAACATATATTGCTATTTTCTGATATCCAACTTCTAATCGATCGCCAATACAAATTTCATATCTGAGGGTTTGATAAGACTGAATATACGCTTCTAGAGTCTCCTCTTGCGGCACGCCTTCAGGCCAATAAAATTGCTCTCCTGGTATAGGTTGCCACCAACGATCGTCTTCCCCAGCAGCCCATGCAAAGCAGTTATATTCTTGAGATTTGGGGCTAGTAACTTGATAATCTGTGCGAGACAAATTCGGCCACTTAAATTCAAATTCTGGTCTTCTATACATTCTCTTCAATCGCGTAGCCTTGATTTCTACCCCACTCAATCCAAGCTGAAGCCATCTGTTTTATCCTTCCCCTTTGTTCTGGTTTAATCGGATTTTCACCCGTAATTGCACCCAAAGCCGACAACCAGTAAACAGGATTTTTTTTCAATTCTGATAGCAACAGCGGTAGGATTTGAGTTCCCATACTAATAATTTCCTGATAGGCAGGATGCTGAGACATTTGGGCAGTTGAAGACAGTCCAGCAACATCTTCCTCCCAATCCGAGGCTAGTGCATAAAATTTGTCAACTATCTCAGGGGAGATTTCAGCATTTTTGTTGAGAATATTTAGAGCGGTATTTTGTGAAGAAACTTCTGACTGTGCGAGTAAGTTTTCTATGCCTATTAAAACTAACTCTTCTATCGAGACATTTAAGTTGTTCGCGACTTGTTGTAATTTTATTAGGCGTTCATCTGAAAGGGCGATCGCGATCGTGTTCATCTGACTTACAAACTAGCATTATGCCTAAAGTATAACAAATAAATTATAGTTTCACAGTTTTTTCATGGCAGCTTTCACAGCAGGATGAATCAATTCTTCGGGAATTCGATTGCGCTCAATATAAGTATTTATTTCTTCCTGGTTATCCAAATAAAAACTCAGTGCATCAAAAATTTGAGCTAATTTCAGATGAGGTAAGTGCATCGGGATTTCTTCAGGAGTAATACCTAAACGCCACAATTCCACGATCGCACGAACAGAAGTTCTCGTTCCTGCGATAATTGGTTCCCTTGTAAGATTCCAGGGTGACGTGCGACATAACGCGAAGCAGATTGTGTAGTCATGGGAAATTAACCGGACACATTAATCTTGAGTATAACTTACACTAAAACGCCATCTGGCTAGTTGTAGTTTAACATAACCTAATTTTCACCTTTCAAATGTTAAGCTTATTTAACTATAAAGCCTGGTTTCGCTACCACTTTCAGTGAGGGAAAATACATGAAAATTCGAGAATCAGTTGGTAAGAGTGTCTGGAATCATTCTGAGGGCTGGTGCTGCGAACCTCTTCACCCCATACCGCCCGGTCATATTGCCCTGGCCGTTGAAGCGATCGATCTTAATCTTGTAGACTGGGATATCGAAGAAATTGGTGAAAAAGCAGGTTTTGATATTCAGTACAAATACACGGGAGTCAATGACCCGAAAGATGAATCTTTAGCTTGTGTAACTCAGTTTGTCGGTATTTATGGGGACTGGTTAAAGCTCGATCGCGATCTAGAAGCTTTGATTGCAGCCGGCATCGGACGCCATCTATTTAAAATACTGACTTCCAATGATGACATCGATTTGAAGCCTGTAACGCAATATCTCAAAGCAGTCTCATAATGCTTTGGGTGTAGCGCAATTGTTGCTTTTATTAAAGAGCGATCGCCCTTTTTGTCCGAAAGTGCGATCGCGCCCCTATCTCATCCTAAATCTCACGCGGGCGAGAGCCCTTATTGTCCGAAAGTGCGATCGCCCTTATCGAACTTGTATTCCGCTCACATTACTAAGCAACTGCAAGTTCATATTGCAGAACTAAAATCTCATCTGCTTTCAAAATAGCCATAGCATATTCAATCCCTTGACTATCAGCAAACTCCACTAAATACTGACATTCCTTTCCCGTATCATACACTTCAACAATAGTTCCCACAAGTCCTACTGGCAAACTAGAAACAGATTCATATTCCGGTTCCACTAGCGTTAATCGCGTATTTGAAACAGGCTGTAGAATCGCAACAGAATCCAAAAGTCTAAAGTTTTTTATCATGGTTTAAGAAATCTGAAATCAAACGAGGGTTAGAATTAGTCGAAGTAATTTCCCAGATTGTCCGAAGCTCAATCCCCGCTGTATCGGGTACAGTCCAATCAACTTTAAACTGTTGCCCAAAATCAGTAGTATTTTCTTGGACAACTTCACCTTCAATGGCTGCTTTTTGAATAAGCTCTCGCAAAACTTCTGCATTATTAGCCGTAATTCCCAAAACCGATGCAAAGACTCTAGCTTTGTGTTTTCCATGAGAATGCTCTGGATTTAAGCAGTAGCCGACCAGCTTTTGCAGAGAAACTTCGGCCCGATCGCCATTGGGTAGTTTCATTATAACTCTTGCTCACCTCTAATTAGTCTCAATTGTTAAGCTTATTTTACTATTTGGTCGCGATCGCCCCTATCCCATCCTAAATCTCACACGAGCGATCGCCCTTACTGTCCGAAAGTGCGATCGCCCCTATCCCATCCCAAATCCCAAAGGACGATCGCCCTTTTTGTCCGAAAGTGCGATCGCTCTCTTATCAAAAGAGTCAATAAAAACTTCTAGCCTTGTTTAGCTACAAGTCTAAACGTGATAAGCAGTAATAGCAACAGTTCCATCAGCACTATAAATAGCTTCAATGCGTCTAAAAGTAGAATGAGTCCACCACACTTTTAGTCGATTTCCTTGAGCCGGAGCCGTACCAATTTTACCGTAGCCTGCTGTCAATAGAAGTAACTCAAATTCTGTAGAAGGCAAAGTTTTTGCAGTAATTTGAGCGATGCCGTCAAGATCCAATGCTTATCAAGGGTCATAGCTACCTTGGTAAGTGCTGTAGATGCGGTAGCCTGGAAATACTAAAGCAATGCCAATTGGACTGTGAATTGTCCCCGGATAACTTTCTTCTGCCAAACTACCCCCAATCCGAATTTTGAGCGCACCCAGCCAAATGTAGAGCCCTGGAATTAAAGCATCTAAACTGTAGGCGATCGCCCGCATTTGAATATCGGCAGAATTAATCGGTTTTAAAGACTGTTGCTTTTTAGGTTTGGAAATAGACATGGCACTGAGTTCCGTGCGGTATGGTGCAAAAGCGATCTTGTTGAGTACATTTTAACATAACCTATAGTTTCATTTTTCAATTGTTAAGCTTATTTTACTATTTGGTCGCGATCGCCCCTATCCCATCCTAAATCTCACACGAGCGATCGCCCTTATTGTCCGAAAGTGCGATCGCCTTTATCGAACTTCTATTCCCCTCACATTCCTAAGCAACTGCAAGTTCATATTGCAGAACAAAACTTTCATCGGCTTTTAAAATAGCCATATTTAATATCTTGACTATCAGCAAACTCGACTAAATACTGACATTCCTTTCCCGTATCATACACTTCAACAATATTGCCCACAAGTCCTACTGGGAAACTTAAAAGCGATTATTAGGACGGGTAAAGCAAGGGTTTACGACTTCACTTACCCGCCCCAAAATAAAATTTACGCTTTACTTATGCCTTAACTTGGCCCCGCTAAACTCAGAAGCAACAATCATCGAGCCAATCCCCGCATCCGTGAAGATTTCTTGCAGCAAAGCATGAGGAATTCGCCCGTCAATAATGTGAGCGCCCTTCACGCCCTGAGCCAAACTCCGCACGCAACAATTAACCTTTGGAATCATGCCCCCAGACACAATTCCCGACTCAACCAACTCTCTCGCTTCCTGAATATCCAACTTAGCAATCAGACTTTCCGGCTTGTGATAATCCTCCAAAATTCCCGCAGTATCAGTCATCAAAATCAACTTTTCTGCTCCCAAACCAGCCGCAATTTCCCCCGCCACTGTGTCAGCATTAATGTTGTAAGATTGACCGTGTTCATCCGCCGCCACGCTCGACACGACGGGAATATAACCGCTGTTCACCAAAGACTCCAAAATCTGGATTTTCACGCCGCTAACTTCACCCACAAACCCAATTCCTTCCCGGCCATCAGGACGAGCTTGAATTAGATTCGCATCCTTGCCGCACAATCCCACTGCTTTGCCACCAGCTTGGTTGATTAACGAAACAATTTCCTTATTTACTTTTCCCACCAAAACCATTTCTACGACTTCCATCGTCGCGGCATCAGTCACTCTCAAGCCATCCTTAAATTGCGGCTCTATTCCCAGTTTTTCCAACCAAATATTAATTTCCGGGCCGCCGCCGTGAACCACAACCGGACGCATCCCCACGCAAGCTAGCAGCACAATATCCCGAACAACTTTGTCTTTGAGATTGCTATCTTTCATCGCCGCACCGCCATATTTGACCACAATCGTGCGGCCCGCAAAGTGTTGGATGTAAGGTAGTGCTTCGGAAAGCACTTCTACTCGATTAGTGTCCGAATTCCTAACAAAATCGCTTTGTTTGAGCATGGGTAAATTACACAAGACTAAAAACTTAATTCTAAACTTTAATGGCTAAAGCACATATCAACAGCGGCAAAAATCACTTTTTGCGTTGATTTTATGGAGGCGCCAGCCGGATCGATCGCCCTTTTCGACATCTCTCATCAAAATCTTAATAGGTTTTTTTAATAATCTAGCTTGAAATTCTGTATTATAACTTATAGAATTCTTGGTAAAGTCAAGAAATGTATCGTTATCCTTGATTTACTTAACCTTATATGTTAACTGCCGTTGCCCCAGACTCCGAAAACCTTCAGTACAAGCTACCATCAGAGGCTGACTCGTCCCCCCGGATGACGGTATTTTGCGATTTAGACGGGCCGATCGTCGATGTGTCCGATCGCTACTACACAACCTACCAACAGGGATTAGCCGACACCCAAGCAGCCTGCGACGCGCGAGGAATCAACCTCAAACTCCACATACTCAGCAAACAGCAGTTTTGGCAAATGAAACAAAACCGAGTGCCCGATACTGAAATAGCGAAAAGTTCCGGCTTGTCGGGAGAAGAAATTCACATTTTTCTCGGATGCGTGAGTCGGATTGTCAATCAGCCAGACTTGTTGCACTTAGATCGCATCCAGCCGGGAGTGCAGTGGGCGATCGCACTTTTGCATTCTCGCGGCGTGCGGCTGATTTTAGTCACCTTGCGGCCGAGAAATCAAGCCGTTCAACTATTGCAAAATTACGGTTTAGCCAGACTGTTTACCAGCATTCGCGGCACTCAGATGACAGATGCCGCCTATCACAACTATACAGCCTTAAAAACCGAATTGTTGGCGGAAGTTGCAGAAGAATTTGAGTCATCCCTAAACTCGGCTTGGATGATAGGAGATACCGAAGCAGATATCCTCGCCGGACAAGCATTGGGAATACCTACAATTGCCGTTACCTGCGGCATTCGCAGCCGCTATCAACTGCAAAAGCACCAGCCGAATTTCATTCTTAGTGACTTGATTATTGCCGTTCATCACTTATTAGGTTCGGGGCAACAAGTGATAGTTGACTGACTACAATTCAGAGTTAACTAATATATCATTTCAGCTAGAACGACCACCATTCAAAAGGTTTGTAGTGAGGACTTCAGTCCTCATAAAAATCCGAGGACTGAAGTCCTCACTACAAACCGTTCCACCCGTATGTAAGTCCCAATTAGCTAACTAATAACTGATGACTACTGACTAAGATTTTTCTAATTTCCTGGTCATTTCCCACAAGCGATTCAGGGGAAAATAAATCACTGGAGCCCAAAGACTGCTGAGAATAGCAGAACACAAAGCCACTCGCTGGTGATAGCTCCAAATTTCCAGTAAAGCCCGATCGCCCACAGCGAAAAATTGCAGCCCCATCACCGTTTCCGCCACCACCGCCATCCCAAACACAATTAAGGCGATCGGAATCGGATCTCTCTCAACAATATCAGCCGGAATCGACCAGCTTTTCTGCAAAACCACAGTTAAAACACCGACAACAACTAGACTGACAGCGTGGGTGGGATGAGGAGCAGTCATCGCATCTTGAAGAAACCCCAAAGCCATACCCATGCTAGCAGCTCCCCAAACAGTACGCTTCCGCTTAATACTCCAAGCTACCAACCAAATTAACAGCCAATTCGGGCTAATTCCCAACAATTCCATTCCCGGCATCCGGGTGGGCAATATCAGTATGCAGAGCATCACAGAAACAAATGTAACGCCGAAGTTGAGAAATTGGCGCGATCGCGAAGACATCCGAGGTAAACGCTTCATTGCTGCTTTGCTCCCCCTGACGGTGCAGAAGATTCACCCTGCGAAGCCTTGAGTTCGGCTTGCTTATCGTGGGGGTAAACCACCCCCCATTCCAGAGAATTCATCGGTGCAGAAAACTCAACAATAGCTTCCGGAGCCGGAGTTTTATTCAGATCCACCGAAACCACTTTTCCCACCGGCAAACCAGCAGGAAATAACTGACTGAAAGAAGAAGTTGAAACCAGATCTCCAGGCTTGACATTGGGAACATTATCAAAAAACTCCATCACAGCCTGATTTCCGCCTTTCCCGTGCATAAAACCCATGTTGCGACTGCGGGTAATTCCCACACCCAATTTACTCGTAGGGTCGCTAGCTAACAGCACCAAGCTAGTATTAGGAGTAACGCTGACAACCCGACCTACCAAACCGCCGGGGCCCATGACAGTAAAATCTGGTTTGATGCCATCATTACTGCCACGCCCCAAAGTTACTTGCTGCCACCAGTGGTCAGCACTGCGGCCGACAATAGGAGCGACAATCCCTTTAGGTTTCTTCGCAGAAACGTAACCTAAAAGCTCTTTTAGCTTCTGATTTTGAGTTTCTAATTCTAATAGCTGCGCTTGCAATTCTCGAGTGCGCGCCGAGATGAGCTGCTCTTGCCCTGAGCCGTTGGCGTGAAACGGACGAGACACCCAATTGTAAGCTTCAAATAGTGCAGCACCTTGTGTTTGTCGAACTCCCCAAGCGGCTGTTACAGCTAAACCTAAAAGAGCAATTTGTAGACGCAGATCCCACCACCTGCGGAGTGTGTTTTTTAGCATAATCTCAGTAATGTAAAATTGTTATGTCAGGATTTTAGATTTTAGATGGCAGCCCTAGTTCTAAATCCAAAATCCCAAATTTGTTAACTACATATTGCGCGACGACTGCCCGCTGAAAACCCGTTCCAACTGTTTGTTTTCCAAGACCCTACCGGTTCCCAAAACCACGCAGCACAGAGGATCTGCGGCCACGTGAGTGACAATTCCTGTTTCGTGACTGATCAGAGTATCTAAACCTTTCATCAGCGCCCCGCCGCCGGCCAGCATAATTCCTCTGTCAATAATATCTGCTGCTAATTCCGGGGGAGTGCGTTCCAAAGTACGCTTGACGGCTTCCACGATTACTGAAAGCGGTTCCGACATACTTTCGCGAATTTCAGGGCCTTTGATCGTAACAGTTCGCGGCAGACCGGAGAGCAAGTGCAAGCCCCGCACTTCCATGATCGCGTCGTCATCTTCGGTAGTTGGATATGCAGAACCCACCTGAATCTTAATTTCTTCAGCAGTGCGTTCGCCGATGACCAAATTGTGAACTTTTTTCATGTATTGGACGATCGCCTCATTGAGTTCGTCGCCCGCTACCCGGACTGACTCGCTGATCACCGTACCTTGCAAACTCAAAACCGCAACTTCCGTCGTACCCCCACCGATATCTATAATCATATTGCCCGTCGCCTCAGCCACAGGCAGTCCAGCCCCGATCGCCGCCGCGATAGGTTCATCAATTAACCGTACTTCTCTAGCACCGGCTTGAGTAGCCGCCTCAATGACAGCCCGCCTCTCGACTCCGGTGACACCGCTGGGGATGCCAATAATGATCCTGGGCGAAACCAAACTTTTGCCTTCGTGAACCCTGCGGATAAAAGTCTTGAGCATGAGTTCGGCAGTATCGAAGTCGGCGATTACCCCGTCGCGCAGCGGGCGCAGTGCTATGACGTTCCCGGGCGTGCGCCCGAGCATTTTTTTAGCATCTTCTCCGACAGCCAGCGGTATTTTCAAGTCTTGGTCGATCGCCACTACGGACGGTTCTTGCAGAACAATACCTTTGCCGGATACATAAACAAGCGTGTTAGCAGTACCGAGGTCGATACCCATATCTCTAGATAAGGAAAATCGATTGAGAAGACCCACTGATTTGTACCCCCCCAAAACTAAAATACTAATGTGTGCAATAATGTTGTTACAAAAGTGTAACCGAGGTGGATTCTATTACGTTTTTCATCCTGAGTCTAGTCAGAAATGTACATTGTCGAGCATATGTTGAATTCAGGCTCGCCAATCATCCACAATAAATATGTTCTGGTAAGTGGGTGTAAAATCAGGATGAAGCCCTGATTCGCGCTGTTCCAAGTTAATTTTGGAGGATCTCGCCGTTCAGGGAGATTTTAACTACATCACCAATCGAGCACATTCCCGAAAAAATTTATGAGTCTTAATGTTGTGACTTTAGTCGGCCGCGTCGGCGGCGACCCGGACGTGAAGTATTTTCAGTCTGGTACAGTTAAGTGCAAGTTGACGCTAGCAGTCAACCGCACATCCAAGAACGGCGATCAGCCAGACTGGTTCAATTTGGAACTGTGGGGCAAGGATGCCCAAGTAGCTGCTGACTATATTCGCAAGGGTAGGTTGATTGCTGTCAAGGGTTCGTTGAAGTTCGAGCGCTGGCAAGATCGCAACACTGGAGCCAACAGATCGAACCCTATCATTAAAGTAGACCGATTTGAACTATTGGATTCTAAACGGGATGCAGAATCGAATAGGTCGTCAAACAACAGCGAATTCTAGGGTTTGGGGAATTTGGGAAAATAATATTTGTCAATTGGGTGGGCGCTGGTGACTTCAGAAAAGTTAGAAATAGTTGAAACTGAGTACCAAGCTGGTCGAGTAGCTTTTGAGAGCGGCCGCTACGGTCAAGCTATCCAAAGTTTAGAAACGGCGACAGGTTTGGTCGATCGCACTTCCCGGCTGGGCGGCGAGGTGCAGATGTGGCTGGTGACAGCCTACGAAGCCTCTGGCGATACAGCAAGGGCGATCGAGCTTTGCCGCAAACTCACCCGCCATCCCCGCCAAGAAACGCGCCAGCAAGCAAAGCGCCTGCTGTTCATTCTCGAAGCCCCCAAACTCAGTATTCCTGACGAATGGACAGTAAAAATCCCCGATTTAGCAGCTTTGGATGACAATAAATCAATCAATTTTCAAGCCAATCCCAACGCCGATATCAAGTACGCAAAACCCAAGCCAGTTGTAGCCGAACCTGTGGACTTGAGTCAGGTTAATACGAAGGATAATCGGTTTATTTGGGTGGCGTTAATTGCAATAGTTTTGATTTTAGGCGGCTTGTTTATTAGTTATTAATCATTTTTTTCATTCGTACAAACTCTATCTGTAGGGTGCGCATTGCGCACAAACTCTATCTGTAGGGTGCGCAATACGCACCTTACCAATAGCGGATAAAACCATTTTTTGCGTCCAGGAATGAGAGAAGTTAAGCAATGGCTTTTATCGATCATAAAAGTATCAGCGCTGTCGCCAAGGAATTCCAGATTAATTACCTGCGGGATAACTTCATTGTCGAAACAGAACTTGCAGTCAGCGATATTTTTCGGAATGAGTTAGAATTGATTTTCAATGAAGGAGTATTTGACAACTCAGAAATCGCCATTTGTGAAAATATCATCTATCCAGTTTTGAAAGAAGTTTGGAAAAATTATCGCAGTAATTTTCTCATCTGGAGTCACCAAACCTTAGTCTATAACGAGAATCTGTCAGGAATTCCAGATTATATATTGGCAAAGCGTTCCACCCTTGGTACTGTAGTTTTTGATAAGCCCTATTTCATCTTAGTTGAAGCCAAGAAAGAGAGCGCCTTTGATGAAGGATGGGGACAGTGTTTAGCAGAAATGATCGCCGTACAGCGACTGAACAATGAATCAGAACAAACCATCTTTGGGATTGTTTCTAATGGAGCAATGTGGCAGTTTGGCAAGCTCAAATTAGAAATGTTTACTCAAAATAAAATTTTCTACACAATTCAGGATTTAGAGCGACTGTTTGCGGCCGTTAACTATGTTTTTAAACAGTGCGAATTACAATTATAGAGCATAGTGTGAGATATGAGTTACAATAGGAATTAAAAAGCTCCATGTCTCGATCGCACGCGATCGCAACCGACTGTGAGTTCCATCTACAATCTACAATCTACAATCCGATGACTTCACTCCCAGCTAACCGCGCCAAAACACTCAAAGAAGCTTACCGCGCTTGCGATGTCAAGCCTCTCATGGGTGATGATATCGCGCGATATTATGTGGATTTGTCCGCAGTACGCAACACAGAAGCTATAGAACTTGTCAGCACTAAACTGGAGTTTCAAAATCCAGGGGAATTTAACACGATTTTGTTTACCGGACATCGGGGATGTGGCAAAAGTACAGAATTAAAACGGATTCAGTCGCGGTGGGAAAATGAATATCGGGTGATTTATATAGAGTTCGATCTGGAACTAGATGTTAATGATACCGAATATACCGATCTATATTTACTTTTAATCAAACAATTAACCGATGATTTAACTAAACTACGGTTGAAGTTTGACCCAGAAATCTTAAAAAGTTTTGAATCGTGGTTTAAAGAAGTCACTAAAGAAACAGAAGAAACTGTTCAATCTTCCGTCAGTATCGAAACCGAAGCAAGTGGAGGTGCAGAAATTCCGTTTATTTCTAAGTTGACCGCAAAATTGATCGGTCAAATTCGAGGTTCTAGTCAACAAAAACAGGTGATTCGTGAAACTCTTAAACGCAATACATCTCGCTTGCTGACAGATATAAATCTGTTGTTTAAAGACGCTTTTGATAAGCTCAGACGCAAATATCCAGACCGCTATGAGAAGGGATTTTTGGTAATTGTTGATAACTTAGACCGGGTTAGTCCAGAAGTTGGGAACCATTTGTTTTTTGATTACAACAGTCAGATTCAAGGGCTAGACTCTACAATTATTTATACAGTGCCTATTTCGGTGATTTATTCAGACAAAAATGTTAGCAACTTGTTTGACAGCAATCTCAACATCGTGCCAATGGTGAATATTTATGAATTTAACCGCAGTCAGTGCGATCTAGGTCATAATCAACAAAAATTAGATGGAGTTGCCAGTTTGATCGAGCAACGAGTTGATGTTAGTGCGGTATTTGCCGATCGACAACAGTTGCTAGATTTGGTAAAAGCCAGTGGTGGCCATGTGCGACAATTGATGCAAATAACTCGATCGGCTTGTCTGACAGCTACAACTCGCAAACACGCTAAAATCTTGGCTGAAGATGTCACTTACGCTTTAAATCAACAGCAATTTGACTTTGAAAGGTCTACTCCTACACCAGAATATTATACAACTTTAGCGCGGGTTTGCCTCGAAAAAGATATTGCTAAAGATGCAATGGGACAAAGGTTATTATTCAATCTTTCCGTTTTGGAGTACAACGGAAGTAGTCGGTGGAATTATGTCAACCCACTCGTAAAACAAAGCTATGCTTTCCAACAAGCCCTTAGATCAATTCAAGGAAATCCCTGAAACATACCGACAAAGGATTGTTGAACTCAATCAACAATCTTTTGACGAATTGCTGACATTTGTCGATATTGTTCCCGACGATGCCTTTGATTTGGGATTTATCCAAAGTAATTTTGCCAAGGATAGAGATGCGATTATTCAGGCATTGATTAACCATCCCGATTGTCAAGAGATGCAGTTTGAGATTTGGGATTTTCCCGATCCTGATATGCGGTTTTTGCTGGACGAAATTCTGAAGGTTTTGCCAACAGTTAAGGTTCAACCAGACAAAAAGTTGGTTTTCATGGTGCGGGGAGTGGAAAATGCGATCGGGATGACGGGAGAATATCCGCCGATGCTGGTAGATTTTAATTGGGTGCGAGATGCTTATCCGGTTATGGTGCGGCATCTCATGCTGTTTTGTTTGCCGGATTATGCGATTACGCGAGTTGCTAATTATGCGCCGGATTTCTGGGCCTGGAATTCGGGAACTTTTGTGTTTAAAACTCCTGTAAATACTAGAGATGATGCGATTTCTCAAACTCTGGATGCTAGTAAAGGAATTACAAATTGTGAGTTACCGGAAAAGCAGGAACGGATCGATTTATTAAAACGGTTATTGATTGAATATACTCCCTCGAATGGGCGCGAGCAAACTCAAGAGGATTTGAAAACTCGCATCAGAGTTTTGAATGATTTGGCGATTGCTTATCGCAGTCGGAGTGAATATAAAACAGCAAAATATTATCTAGAACAAGCGTTAAATTTGGCGAAGGATGATGAAAATTTAGGCGATGTAAAGGCAAATATTTTACATGAATTAGCAATTGTTGAGCGCAATCTAGGCGAAATTGAAAAGGCAATTACTTTAGAACAGCAAGCTATGGAAATCTTTGAACGCATCGGCGATATTAAGATGAAAGCTGCTACTTTGCACCAACTAGCAGGAATCTATGCCGATCGAGGGGAAGTAGAACAGGCGATCGCATTTTATCAACAATCTCTCGAACTTCACGAAAAAATTGGCGATATTAAGATGAAAGCTGCTACTTTGCACCAACTAGCAATAATCTATGCCGATCGAGGGGAAGTAGAACAGGCGATCGCATTTTATCAACAATCTCTCGAACTTGAGGAAAAAATTGGCAATCTTCAAGGGAAAGCTGCTACTTTGCACCAACTAGCAGGAATCTATGCGAATCAAGGGGAAGTAGAACAGGCGATCGCATTTTATCAAGAATCACTCGAACTTAAGGAAAAAATTGGCGATGTTCAAGGGAAAGCTGCTACTTTGCACCAACTGAATCACTCGAACTTGAGGAAAAAATTGGCAATCTTCAAGGGAAAGCTGCTACTTTCGCAATGCTTGGACAGTTGTTAGCAGCCCAGGGATATTTTGACCAAGCTTTCAATTATTTACAGCAATCTTTGGAGATTTTACAGCATTTGCGATCGCCCGACGCGGAGACAGTGAGAGAAATTATTGCTATAGTTCAGCAGATGGCTGGAGATCGATCGTAAGTTTGCGCGCGGGATTGAGAAACCGGGTTTCTCACGAATATCTCGTGAGGATGCGTAAAATCTCGTAGAAACCCGGTTTCTGGCCACACCCAAAATCAAAGAAACCGGGTTTTTCGCAGTTTTTCGGTGGTGGATCGATATTCTCGGAAAAAACCCGGTTTCTGGCCACGCATATAACTAAGGAAACCGGGTTTTTCGCAGCTTTTTGGTGGTGTATCGATATTCTGGGAAAAAACCCGGTTTCTGGCCACACCCAAAATCGCTAAAATAGAACAAAGACCAACCTCAAAGGCGATTATTGTGAGCGATTCCACTATAGAACAGATTTTGAAATTGGCATCTGGGCGCGCGGATGCTGCTGAAGTATATTATCTATCCAGTCAAGACACGCCGATCGAATTTGAAAACAATCGCCTCAAATCCCTGCAAACCAAAGCACTGCAAGGCGTAGCACTCCGGCTGATTTACAAAGGCAAAATCGGCTTTGCTAGTTCCACAGACTTAACGCGGCTAGACGACTTAGTAGATGCAGCGATTCAAACAGCCGAAATCGGCGACCCCGCAGAATTTGAACTCGCCTCCGACTTCCATCTAAAAGGCCCGGAAACCACCTACACTCCGCCCACAACCCAAGAATTAGTCGAAAACGGCAAAAACCTCATCGAGCAAGTCCACGCCTACAATCCCGATATTATGGTAGATGTGGGCTTTCACGTCCGCCACGGCCGCGTGAAAATTGCCACGACGCGAGATGTGTACGCCGAAAGGTGCAGCCAAATCGTCAGCGGGACGATCGCGGGCAACTTGGTAAAAGGAGAAGACTTTATGCAAGCATACAGTTACGATGTTGCGCGCGATCGACCCCTGGACACCAACAGCATCCTGAAATCCCTCCTCGAAAAATACCGCCTCGCCGAACATCCAGCCACCATCACCAGCGGTTCCTACCCAGTATTATTTACCCCCAGAGCCGCCGCCAGCACCCTAGGGAGCCTCTTTGATACAATCCTTTCAGGTCAAACAGTAGTTCAAAAAGCCTCTCCCCTAGCCGACAAAATCGGCGAAACCTTATTTGACGAACGCTTCACCTTTTTTGAAGACCCAACTTTGGGCCCTTCCGCTTGTCCCTTCGACGACGAAGGTACGCCCACCACCCGCAAAACCTTGATTGACAAAGGAACTGTCACCGGATTTTATTGGGATCGCAGGTGGGCCGCCCGCGCCGGTGTACGATCGACCGGTAACGGTTTTCGCGGCGGATTGTCTCGCCCGGGCCCAGATTTGACCAACTTTTGCATTTCCCCAGGAAATACCAGCACCCAAGACTTGATTGCTAGCATGGACGAAGGTCTCATAGTAGAACAAGTTTTAGGTGCCGGTCAATCCAATCAGTTAGCTGGCGAATTTTCGGTCAACTTGGACTTAGGCTATAAAGTAGAAAAAGGCAAAATTGTCGGTCGCGTCAAGAATACAATGGTGGCAGGCAGCATTTTTGAAGCCTTTAAAAATTTGGCAGATTTAAGTACCGAAGCCGAATGGGTAGGCGGTGGCGCATATTTGCCGAGTATGCTGTTTCAACAGTTGGGTGTAGCTTCCAGGCAATAAGTTCAGTGCGGTTAATGCTAGATGAGGCTGACACTGCTGCTAGCAAAATGTTAATACTCACCTCTTGGTTTGTAGTGAGGACTTTAGTCCTCTGATTTAGATAGGACTAAAGTCCTCACTACAAACCTGGGTTTGCAAAAAAAAACTGTTTCTGTCACGAATCGAGCGCTATAAAATAGGTTTGTAGTGAGGACTTTAGTCCTCTGCAAAATCAGAGGACTAAAGTCCTCACTACAAACGTGGCTTTGCTAATTCATGCAAATAGGAAAAAACAGGGGAATAAAGATGAAAGAGCAAAATTTCAAGGATGGAACTGGGAAGAAGAAAAAGCATTTTTTCTTTCTTTTGCCTTTGGTTTTTTGCCTTTTAACTCTAGTGACTGGATGCGTTCAGTACGATGTCGGAGTCAACTTTGACAGTCAAACTCGCGGCGCAATCGTGCAGCACATTAAACTGGGGGAAAGGTTGACCAGCTTCAGCAGCGAAACTGTTGCAGATTGGTTGAAAAGCGTAGAAAAGCGGGCGAGATTGCTCGACGGAAAAACTAAACGGCTTTCCGAGAGAGAAGTTCTAGTGACGATTCCTTTCAATAATGGCGCCGAGTTAGAAGACAAGTTCAACAAATTCTACAATCCGATCGCACAAACCGCCAAATCTCGCGCCGCAAGTCCCCTAGAAACCGATTTGCCCAAGTTTGAATCTCACCTGAGCGTCAAGCAAAATAATTTGTTATTGGCGCTGCGAAATCGGTTAAGTTTGGAATTGGATTTGCGCTCTCTGGCTCTGGTTTCCTCCAACGGCAGTCCTCTGCTGAATCCGGGGGGACTTTTGGAGCTAGACTTTAGCTTGAACACGCCTTGGGGCGCCGAAAATATTTCAACTACTGTCGCCGGTGCGCTGGTTCCCCAAAGCTATCAGCAGGGAAAGCAGTTAGTGTGGAAGCTGAAACCCGGAGAAGTCAACTATTTGGAGGCGACATTCTGGATTCCGAGCCCCGTAGGAATAGGAGCACTGATTATTGCCTTATTTGTGGCGGCGGGCACTGCTGTGAAATATCAAATATTGCCAGCTTTGGGAATCGGTAAAAAACAGCAAAACATCAGCCCAACCTAAAAAGGAGATGTCCTGTAAGGGCGGGTTGACTAATATGTTCAATAAACTCTCAGAGTTCCCACAAACCCGCCCCTCCCCGGATATTATGATTAATTGACCAGATTTGATATTATCAAACCAACAGGCAGCATCTGCCAAAAAATAGTTGACAAATAGCAAACAATTTGCTTTACCAGAATTGAGAATTAGGAACAGAGAAAATGCGATCGCTAAATTTCTTCTTCATCTTTCTGATTTGCTTGGCTCTAGTATTGTTCAGCATCGAAAATACAGAGCCGACCACCGTTCAAATTATTAAAGGCGTCCAAGTTAAAGCTCCGCTGTGCGTAGAACTCATTGTAGCAACCGGATTGGGAGCTGTTTTAGCGTGGCTGTTCAGTTTGTGGTCGAGAATGCAGCGAACCCTCGCCTCTCGCCAAGAAATCCGCCAAGTTCGCGAAAAAGAGCAGCAAATTCAGGAATTACAACAAGATATCGAACGCTATAAAGCAGAGGTAGAAGCTAAACAACCTTTGTTAGAAAGTGCCGAACTGACAAGTTTAGAAACAGCAGCAGCCGAGGTGAAAGCTGGTTAAATGTATCTGGCAATTAAATTGATTTCCTCTCTGGTTTGTGGCGAGGGAAAATCTCAAATCTCAATTGTGTACCCACAGGTGGCTAGAAACTAATACAGTTTTTTAGACAACACTTAACGCCAGCTTATTTATTTGTAGGCGAGTGTATCGTATCATGTCCGGTAAATTACTATCACAAAAACGGTTCGTAGTCCGGACTTGAGTCCGCCACTTGAGAGCGGACTGAAGTCCGCACTACAAACCTTACTTATGGCGGTCAATCACAAAAAC
>NZ_JAEQCI010000041.1:45857-85072 GCF_020738565.1 Microcoleus sp. PH2017_12_PCY_D_A
TACAAACCTTACTTATGGCGGTCAATCACAAAAACGGTTCGTAGTCCGGACTTGAGTCCGCCACTTGAGAGCGGACTGAAGTCCGCACTACAAACCTTAGTTATGGCGGTTAATCGACCGGAGATGATATCAACCCTAAATCTAAAATCTAAAATCTAAAATCTAAAATCAAATGGTTGTTTCCAGAGACCCTGATGGTTTAGAAACGATTTCTGAGGGGATCGCAATTTTAATCGACTTAGCAGAACGGGGAGAAATCGATCCTTGGGACGTTAAAGTCATTGAAGTGTTCGATCGATGTTTGAGCAAGCTTACCAACGCCTCTGATGCCGATCAGAGTTCGGATTTCTCCGATTTGTCTCACTCGGGCCAAGCGTTTTTGTACGCTTCAATGCTGGTTTTGCTCAAAGCAGAAAGTATAGTCCTCTGTGAACCCCCGGCGCCAGAATTGGACGAGGCCGCCCTCGAAGACACAGAGCACTCAGGAGGGCGACATTTGCCGCAGCACCTAGAGCGGCAACTGCGCCGTCGCGGTGTAGCTCAACTCCCACAAAAACGCCCGGTGACTCTCCCAGAACTGATTGAGCAGTTGCAGCTTATGAAAGCTGCGATGGAGCAGAAAGTTGCTCCCCGGCGCCGCCAGACTTCAAAAATGCGATCGCAAGCCGCCCAGGCTATCTTTGAGCTGGCTCACCAAGAAAATCTCGTGGAAACTGCTAGCGAGCTCGATCGATTTCTGGCTGAGCGGGGCCAGGAAATTGACGAGGGTTGGCTCGACATGGACAAATTGCTGGAACTGTGGCATCATCACGGCTTTAACTCCTCTGTCCACCCAGAAACCCCGCTATCGACCGAGGAAGTTCATTTACCAAAGTATGACCGCGTGGGTGTTTTTTGGGCGTTGTTGCTGCTCTCGGCTCAGTCTAAAGTAGAGTTGCTTCAAGAGGAGTTTTACCAAGACCTCAAAATCCGGGCGCTTTGAGCTTGGATCTGCATCAGATAGGCTTATGGGGAGGGTTTACCAGTCTCTGGAACTCTTGACCGGACGAACCGGTCTCTAGAGCAATTGTAGGTGCATTCACCCGGACTTGAGATTATTTCTGATTTCTGATTCCTGGTTGGTCAAATCCAGGCAAATTGGGCTAAATGATTGATAGCCTGGTACGATATCGCCTATAAACAGGTCAGTCGATTTTAGATTTTATATTTTAGATTTTAGATTTACTCGCAGCGCAGTGAATCTGAGAGCTTGAACTAGCGTCTAAAATTTTGAAATCGACCCGGACGCTCGCGTCGGAAACTTATACCCGTTTTTGGGCGGGGTCAGGATGGTGCTGCGATCGATCGCATCGATCGCAACCGCTAGCATCTAATTGTTGAGTTGATATCAATTAACAGAGGGTTGAGGAAGTTAATAATGAAAGCGATGATTCTGGCGGCCGGTAAAGGCACTCGCGTCCGTCCCATTACTCACACGACACCAAAACCGATGATTCCCATCCTGCAAAAGCCTGTGATGGAATTTTTGGTTGAATTGCTCCGCCAGCACGGATTTGACCAGATTATGGTCAATGTTTCCCACTTAGCAGACGTGATTGAAAACTACTTCCGCGACGGTCAAAAGTTTGGGGTACAAATTGGCTATTCTTTTGAAGGGCGAATTGAAGACGGACAAATGATTGGAGAAGCCGTCGGTTCGGCTGGCGGTATGAGGCGAATTCAGGACTTCTCACCGTTTTTTGACGATACTTTTGTGGTGCTGTGCGGCGACGCTTTGATTGACTTGGACTTGACTGCTGCTGTGAAGTGGCACCGGGAAAAAGGGGCGATCGCTACTATTGTAATGAAATCTGTTCCCCGCGAAGAGGTTCCCAGTTACGGAGTCGTCGTAACAGACGATTCTGGCAGAATTAAAGATTTCCAAGAAAAACCTTCTGTAGAGGAAGCTCTGAGTACCGACATCAACACTGGTATTTATATTTTTGAACCAGAAATATTCAATTATATTCCCGCTGATACGGAATATGACATAGGTTCGCAGTTATTTCCCAAGCTGGTCGCAGCAGACGCGCCTTTTTACGGCATTAGCATGGACTTCGAGTGGGTGGATATCGGGAAAGTTCCTGACTATTGGCGGGCAATTCAGAGCGTGCTGTTGGGAGAGATTAAAAATGTTTCGATTCCAGGAATTGAAGTGCGCCCCGGCGTTTACGCTGGTTTGAATGTAGCTGTCAACTGGGACAAAGTTGATATTACCGGGCCTGTTTACATTGGTGCGATGACGAAAATTGAAGACGGAGCAAAAATTGTCGGCCCGACAATGATCGGCCCGAATTGTTGGCTTTGTAGCGGGGCGACTGTAGAAAACAGCGTGATTTTTGAGTATTCCCGTTTGGGCCCGGAGGTGCGGTTGGTTGACAAACTGGTGTTCGGGCGCTACTGCGTTGACAAAACCGGGGCGGCGATCGATTTGCAAGCGGCGGCTCTCGATTGGCTGATTACTGATGCCCGTCAAGTGTTACCAAATATACTAGGAGAAGAGCGACGGGCGATCGCAGACATTCTCAGCACTGCTGACTAATTGGTAATTGGGAATTGGGAATTGGTAATTGGTAATTGGGAATTGGGAATTGGTAGTTGCTAAAGTTCTTCGTTTGCACTCTACCTAATCAGTTATCAACTAATGACTAATGACTAATGACTAATGACTAATGACTAATGACTAATGACTCATGACTCATGATATCATGTCCGGTCAATTACCCGCAATACAAAAGGTTTGTAGTGAGGACTTTAGTCCTCTCCAAATGCGGACTAAAGTCCTCACTACAAACCAAACTTAGTACGGTCATTCGATCGGACATGATATCACTCATGACTCACGACTAATTAAGATTGGAGATAAGTATATTGGGTGAGACTCCGCTCGTAATTTTGCAGTAAAAGTTGAGCCTCCGAAAGAGTAATTTTATTTTGCTGCAAAGCAGATTCTGTCTGACGGCGGATGCTTTCAACCAAACTTTCTGCATCGTACTGTACGTAGCTGAGAACTTCTTTCATCGTGTCTCCCTTCACAACGTGTTCAATATGATATCCCGAAGGAGTTAGCTGAATGTGAACCGTATTTGCATCGCCGAATAAGTTGTGAAGGTTGCCCATAATTTCTTGATAAGCACCTCCCAAAAACAGCGCTAAATAGTAAGGTTCTCCAGGTTTGATTGTATGCAGTTCCAGAACTGACTTGACATCTCGCAAATCGATAAATTGGTCGATTTTGCCGTCGCTGTCGCAGGTGAGATCTGCTAAAATACCGCGCTGAGTCGGTTCTTCATCGAGCCGGTTAATTGGCATAATAGGAAACAATTGGTTAATAGCCCAACTGTCTGGCACTGACTGGAAAACAGATAAGTTGATGTAATAAATGGACGCCATCACCTTTTCTAAGTCTTCCAAATCTTCCGATACATAATCTTTTTGCCGCGCGATTGTCTGTATCTTATCGCAGCAAGCCCAGTACAACTGTTCGGTTTTCGCCCGTTCCGCAATTCCTAGATAGCCTAAGTTAAATAAACTGACTGCTTCTTCCTTGAATTGGATAGCATCGTGATAGACTTCTTGGTAATTTTCGGGACTGATAGATTGGTAAATTTCGTAGAGGTTGCGCGGAATTTGGTGCGCGTTTTCGTCTACCGGTTCTGGTACTTCTCTGGGAACATCGCTAGTCCCGAGTACGTCAAAAACTAAGACTGATTGGTGAGATGCGATCGCCCGCCCGCTTTCGCTAATGATAATTGGTACAGGAATTTTCCGCTCGTCACAGGCATCTTTGACTCCCGCTACTACGTCGTTGGCGTAGTTTTGCATATTGTAGTTTTTGGAAGCGTGGAAGTTGGTTTTAGAGCCGTCGTAGTCAACGCCTAGCCCGCCACCTACGTCCAAATATTTCATGTTAGCTCCCAATTTAGCCAATTCTACATAAATGTGGCTGGCTTCTCGAATGGCGTCTTTGATGACGCTAATTGAGGAAATTTGAGAGCCGATGTGGAAGTGGAGTAACTGCAAACAGTCGAGCATTCCAGCTTTTTCTAGTTCGTTGACTGCGCGGATAATTTCAGGAATTGTCAAGCCAAATTTTGCCCGATCGCCCGTGGAACCTCCCCAGCGGCCAACGCCTTTGGTAGTGAGTTTGGCTCGCACTCCCAAAACCGGTTTAATTCCTAATGCTTTGCTCGCGGCGATTGCAAGTTCTACTTCCTCAATTTGTTCCAGCACAATTACCGCAGTTTGACCGAGCCGCTGCGCTAAAATAGCGGTTTCTATGTATTCGCGGTCTTTGTAACCGTTACAAATTAACAAAGCGCCTGGGGTTTTCAAGGTCGCCAAAGCTATCATTAATTCTGGTTTAGATCCGGCTTCCAGTCCGAAGTGATGGGGTTGACCGAACCGCACCAAATCTTGAATTAATTGTCGGTGCTGGTTGCATTTGACAGGAAAGACACCGCGATAGACATTTTTGTAATTGTAGCGGGCGATCGCTCTGGCAAAACAGGAATTTAGGCGATCGATCCGATCTTCCAAAATATCAGAAAAGCGAATCAGCAGCGGCAAAGCCAAATTTCGCTGTTTGAGCGATTCTACCAGTTCGTACAAGTCCAGGGAACCGCCGCGATCGCCCTTGGGAGAGACTGTAACGTGACCGGCAGCATTAATCGAAAAATAGGGTTCGCCCCAACCTTGAATTCGGTACAGTTTCTCGCTATCTTCTATTGTCCAAGATTTTTGTGGCACTTGAGAAGCGGCTACCAAAGCACTGTGCGATACAGTCAAACTCGTGACTGTTTGTGCCTGAGTCGATAGCGGCTCGATATCGGAGGAAGCAGCGGTGGCTGGTGAACTCATCTTATCGGAAACCTCTTTTAGGACTGGTCAAATAGATAGTTTATCGCACATATTGGGTTTCCTGATGTACTTGAAAATTCACTTTGGGTGCAAGGCTGAGCGATTTGAGATTTGAGTTTTGAGTTTTGACTCCACAGATAGTTCAAGGTGAGGGATTGAACTTAAAATCTCAACCGCGATTGTTCTCCACGACTCATGTCTTCAAGCTGTGTATCCCATGTGGGTGAACTCCGAAACTCTGTTTCCGAGTTCAACTGCGCCAAGAGTCTTGTCGGACGATCGATCGCCCGACACACTCTCACCCAGTCCAATTTAGACAAGAAAGTTCGATCGGCAAAACCCTGCAAAAAAAACATACTGCGATTGCTTCGTTCCTCCCAATGACAACCGCTTACAATCGCGGATTGCACTCTAACCAAAAATCACCTCCGGCGGTGCCATGTCAGCCCCCATAATCATGCCCCCGTGACTCTTAGACTTCTTCACGCCCGGTTGAGGCGCTTTTTCTTGGCTTTTTGGAGACGGTGCAACAGAGGCGGGCGGTGTCACCTGTGGCTCCACTGCATTTGCTCCAGGTACGACGGGTTGCTGCGACAACCAACCCACACCCCCTATCGCCCCAGCCATCAAAGCAGTGTAGCCGATGTACAAATGCACGGGACGCATTTGAAAGCCTTCGCCGGAGTCGGAGTTGGAAGCAGACAAATAGCTACTGGGAATTATTGGACTCGGAGCCGGTTTTGGCAAAGCATTCGCCATCGCGGTGCCGTCTAGCCCTAAGGCGTCGCCCAATCTGCGGATAAAACCTCTAACGTAAATATCTTGGGGCAGTTTGTCGATTTCACCATTTTCGATCGATTCGATGTGGTGCAGCGGCACGAGAGTTTGACTGTGAAGTTGCTGGAGGGATAGCGATCGAATTTGCCGTCCCTTGCGTAACTCTCTACCCAACTCCCGCAGGCACTCTTCTCGCTCTTGAACTGCTAAAGCTGCTGTCTCTTCCTTGGTAAGTTTTTTCTGCTTCTTGGGAAAACCGAACCCTGGCAAGGATTTAGCCGGGGCGATGACAGTTGCAGGTGCAGCCGAATCGACTTTAATTTCGTCTTTAAGCGCTTCTTTGTTTTCTTCTAAAGTCTTAAAATCTCGATCGCAATTTTCAGTCTCGGACTCTGTTTTAACAGGCGCTTCCACAGTAGCACTGCGCCAATAGAAAACAGGAGCAGCTACTGGTGGCTCTTCTTCTCTAACATAGGATGCGGTGTCACTTGGAGCCGGAACAGTCTCTTGGGCGACTTGCATTTCCGTTTTGCTTGGAGCCACAACAGTCTCTTGGGCAACTTGCATTTCCGTTTTGTTTGATTTGCCAAATCGATCGAATGCGAGCTTGACAGCTTCTCTGCTAACTGCTCTAATTAAAATTTCGGCAGCAGAGGCTGCTTCTCCCAACATTGTTTGCAAGCTAGCTAGAGCTTGACTGTAGGTGTCGCTACAGAGGAGTTCAGCTTCTATTTGACCGAGGACAGAACGAAAACTTTCTTGAGAAACTTCAATAGTTGCGTGATCTGTCACCCCAAAATAAGCCTCGGGTTTCAGTGCCATGATGTTTGTGTTGTCTTACTAGAAGGTATCTGAGTATGTTCTTCTAAGGCTTGGCAGTGATTCCGGATGTGGGTTGGGGGATAGTGGGCATGGGGCATGGGGCATGGGGCATGGGGCATGGGGCATGGGGCCCAGAGGGCATGGGGCATGGGGCCCAGAGGGCATGGGGCCCAGAGGGCATGGGGCATTAGTAGGCTCTCACAAATAACCAATAACCCATAACCAATAACCAATAACCAATAACTAATAACCAATAACCAATAACCAATAACTAATAACCAATAACTAATAACTAATAACCAATTCCCACTCATGCCCCATGCCCCATTCCCAATGCCCAATGCCCAATGCCCCATGCCCAATTCCCCAAGACTACTGCTTGTGAATGCGATCGAGCAACCAAAGAGTACCGATAATCCCGACAAAGTGGGCAACAGTGGCGTGAGTATTGGCTAGCACCACAAATATGTCTAAAGGCTGAATAAATCTGCTGAAATCGACTGCCGCACCGAACAAAGCTTGCGGCTGAGCTAAAGATTTGGCTAAAAGCGTGCCGCTGATGGCTTCTGCGCCGATCAGCGTCAGCAGCATTCCTGATAAGTTGCTCATCAGTGTCAACCGCACCTGTTTGATCGTATCTGCTTTTTTGGGGCGGACAGCATTGGCGGGCGATCGCAATTCTCTCGACAAGCGGGTGAAACGGAAAGCGCGATATACGCTGTAACCGAGCACTGCCAGCCCGCAAAGGGCAAAAAAGACCCCCCCGCCGGTGCCGGCACTGGTTGAACTCCCAGGGGCGGTGGCGCTCGGGATAGCAAAGGGGATGGCAAAGAGCAAAATGATCGTCGCTACCACCGCCAGCACTGACTGCACCCAGAAGCACACCCAGCCTGCTGTCCGAAGGGCAAAGGCAACTCGCTGTGCGGCTACCGGAAGCTTATCGTTATCTAACTGATTAGTCATATTTTGAACGGATATAATTGAGTGGCTTTAATTGGCAACAGTTTTTTTCAGCGCGGACGGTTGATGGCGGTTAACCCTCTTTATAATGGAAGCAGAAATGTTTAAGATTTGTAACTAACATTCGATTTCACATTTGAATAGCGTCGATCGCAAGGTATCCAAAGCAATGACACAAGTACAACCCACCGTCACTCCCAAAGTGGAACAACCAAAGTTTGGCTTCAACAGCTACGCGGAACGCCTGAACGGTCGAGCTGCGATGATTGGTTTTTCCCTAACTTTAATTATCGAGTATGTCACAGGGCAGGGGTTGCTGGCCTGGTTAGGTCTCAACTAATTTTAGCAAGGGCGCGGTCAGCCGATTTTAGATTTTAGATTTTAGATTTTAGATTGAGTCCACAGATTCATCTGGAAGGTTGAACAGGAGTCTAAAATTGGGGGGTTAACCAACCAGCGAGCGTTGAGGGCAGGGTACCCGTTTTTAGGCGGGTCAACCTCACACTTGGTCTGGACTGTCACTCGCAAGGGTGTCACGCTGCTGGCCGCGACCACTTCGGGAATTGATTAGAATATTAATTAGGAACAAGCCCAACGACAAGTCGATCGAGAAACATCAGTTTATAGAATGCAAGAGCTAGCTTGGGATGGGTATCTCGGATGAAATTTTGATTGGACAAGCTTGGCAATTTGGCCTCGCTCCCGTACAATTCCCGACAGGCGAGAAGATTAATTTAGGTGAAGCTAGTTTCAAAGCTAGAAATCCCGATCGCACCGCCAACTCTAAGTTTTAGAGATTGTAGATAAATATAGAACAGAGTAAAACCACATGAATGCTTCGTGGACGCGACTTTTGAAGTCAGCTTACCGTAAAGAGCCAGTTACCAGCTTTGTTTTGACAGTGGGCGTTGTCGATGCAGCTATTGGCAGCATTGGTGCGAGCGGCTCTTTATTGGCTTTTGGGCTGGGTACTGCTGGGGTGGCGCTGGCCCTCCGTTGGTGGCAAGTTTACCGCTCTGAAGCCGAACAACCCGCCCCTGCTGCCGAATACTATCTTCCTCCTCAGTCTTCTCGACCTCAGTTGCCCACGCTCAACAACGTGTCTAAGAAAAATCCTCCTTATTAAGATTAGCGAGCAACGGCGACGGGGGTGAGGTGGCGATCGCCACTCTGCATCTAAGGCAATACTAAACATAGGATCAAAAAAGTCTTTCGATCTTGGATCTTTGAGGCTTGGTGTATGAATATTTCTGTTGCCGAGAAACTGTACAAAATTGGCTCTGTAGCGGGTTGTAGCGGTTTGTCGGTGAAAACTGTTCGTTACTATGACGAGATGGGCTTGCTGTCTCCGGCGGTGGAGCGATCGCCCGCTGGTTATCGCTTGTTTGGGGAAGCGGTATTCAACAGGTTGGCGTTTATTAAACGATCTCAGGCTCTCGGTTTGAGCCTTCAGGAGATTAAGGATATTTTACAGGTTCGCGATCGGGGAGAATTGCCTTGCTCTGAAGCGAAGCAGCATCTAACGGCGAAGGTTGAGGCAATTTCCGGGCAAATTGCAGCGTTAGAAACTTTGAAAGGGGAATTGCAAGGCATTCTCAACCGCTGGGAAGAGCAACCCTCGCCGGAGTGCATTACTCGCACCATTTGTCCGAACATTCAGCGGGATTGAGCAACGGCAGAAAGATACAAAAAAAGGGAAGGAATTATCGGTTTCCTTCCCTTTGTTGTTTGGTTTGTGGTTTGGTGGGCGATCGTTTGGGCGATCGTGCTGAGCTTTTAACTTTTTTCGGAGAGTTTGCTGTTGCTTTTTGAGCTGTCGAGCTCTAGCCGAGCCGCCTTTGCCTTTGGAGTTTCTACCCTCGCTGCGGGGAGACTCCCAACTTTTTAGTCTCATGTTTTTATTTGTGTGCACTACTTATATATTACACCTCCACCATTTCACTGTCAAGTAGTTTTTTTAATAGCAATTTCAAAAATCAATGCAACAGTCAGTCCAAATATTCCCTCGGCATTGCACCATCCGTAAAAATTGGCAGCGTTTCCCAAATTTTTACCCATTCCGGCAATTCAGCTACTGTTTTGAGCTGAAGCGACATTTCAATTAAGGAAAATTCTAAATTGTGGAAATCTTGAATAAGTTCGGCTTTCAAGAAAAATTCATTTCTAGCTAAATCTGGAGCATTAGTCGCGAATGCTATGCTGTTACCAGCATCTAAATTGCATATATATACTTGTGCGAACACAGTTTGAAGGGTTTTCACCGCCGCTGCATTAAACTTTTGTTTGTGAAACAGGTGAATAGCTACAACGCCCGTATTTGACAAGTGAGTTGTGCAGAGTTGGTAAAATTCTTGTGTCACCAATTGATAGGGCATATAACCGCTACCAAAACCAGCATCCACAATAATTATATCATTTTTTATGGTGGGCTTTTGTTCGGCAAGATATTGACGACCATCTTGAATGGCTACTTTTAGCCTGTCATTTAATTGAATGCCAAAAAACTTTTGAGCAACTTCGACAACTGTTGCGTCAACGTCAGCAGATTCGACTATCGCGTTAGGGAAATAGTGATGCAAAATTCTGGGAAGAGTGCCACCGCCAAAACCGATTATATAGATATTTTTTGGTTGGCTTTTCCAGAGTAATGCTAGCAACATTGCCCTGGAATATGGAAAAATTAATTTAAGTGGATTGTTGAGATCGAGGATTGATTGAGCAACACTTGTACTTAAAGTTTCTCGGTCTACTAAAACTAGGAGCAAGCACGATCTATCTTTTTTGACAGCTACGATGCTGTCGCCGGAATTTTGCTGAAATATGATGCCGTCTGGCTGTTTTTGGAGCCAGTCAATCTGTTGGTTGGCAATTGCTAAATAATACCAATTATCTAAGATTGTGCAACACTTTTCGACCCCCCCTAGCCCCCCCTTGCTAAGGGGGGGGGACAAGAATACTGTTATTTCGTTGAAAATTGGTATAATTATTATTGTTTTGCTTGCCTGCATCATGATTCATAGTATTCTAAATTAGACGTTTGAGATTAAAAGTTGATGACTAAAATCGTGGTTTGGATCTGAGGTATAGTTTCATTATTGTTGAGCACTTGTCTAAAATCTAAAATCTAAAATCTAAAATCGAATCACTTCAAACCCAATAATAGCGCGATTCCGCCGATCGCCCAAACCACGCCCAAAACAGCCCGGAGACTAACCTTTTCGCCCGCGAGAACCGCTAAAGGCAGTACAAACAGGGGACTGGTAGAACTCAGTGCTTGAGCGATGGCTGCGGGTGCATATTTCAGGGAAGTCTGTTGCAGGAAAATTCCGAGATAGGTTCCCAAAAAAGCTGCTAAAATTATTGCACCTAATATTTTTGGTGCTTTTAATTGTTGGAAACTGTTCAAGTTAGTGGGGTTGAGAAAGCACAGCATGACTGCCATACCGCCGCTCAAACGCAAGGCCGCTGTCCACAGGGGATCGACATCTATTTGAGCGAAGGCGGCGCGGGATAAAACAGATCCGGCGGCGTGGGCTGTTTGTCCTAATAAACTAATCCCTAATCCTTGCCAAAGATGTTTTGATGGTAAGGTTGTTTCGGCTGTTCTTTCGGCAATCACCCAAGCGATGCCGGAGATTGTTAAAAAAATACCTGTACAAGCAATGGGCGATAGCTTTTCTTGCAAAAATATCAAGCCTAATAATGCTGTTAAAGGGGGAGATAGGGTTTCTAAAAGCAAGGCTCGCCTCGCGCCTAAATATTTTAAGACGATAAAAAAAGCGGTGTCTCCGATGCCAATTCCTAGGGCGCCGCTGATGAGCAGCATTGTTAAGATATTGGGGTTGACTGCTGGTAAGGATTTGCCTAAAATTATTACGGTGGCCAGGAGCATGATCAGGGCGATCGCGCCTTTGAGCAAGTTTAGTACAACTGCCGGGATTTGCTGTCCGACTCGCTGCCAAATTGTGGAAGATAGAGCCCAGACAAATGCAGCGCCTAAAGCGGCGATTTCACCGATAAAATTCATGTGATTTTAGATGTTAGTTGTCAGTGTTCGTAGTGAGGAATGCGAGTCCTCTAAATTTTATGAGGACTAAAGTCCTTACTACAAACCAGTAGCGCCCTGAAGCACCTTCGGAAATAACATAAATTAGGGTTCCAGACTTATCATCTGGAACCCTAATTTATTAAGATTTTGTGGTAGTGGGCGGGGAGAGAATCGAACTCTCATACCTTTCGGTGTCAGATTTTGAGTCTGATGCGTCTACCAATTTCGCCACCCGCCCTTTTTGGTGGTTTCACTATCATAACACACCGATCGACTTTCTGCAAGCAAAGATTCATAATTTTTTGAACTTGCCCAGCGATCGATCTCTTTGGCGCGCAATACTGGTACAGGATGGGACAACTGAGCCGTTTGAGCTTGCTTGAGCATTTCCCCCAGTTCCGTGCTGCTGAGGTCATCGTAGGCCCGCGCCTGCGCCAAAAACGCATCGAGATTCAGTTTCGGAGCTAAAGTCGGCGAACCTCCGGCCAGTTTCATCAGCACTGATGCTACCACTCTTGGGTCTTGGGTGGCGAGCAAGGCGGCGCGATCGCACGTAAATTCTGCACACCGCAACCATTCCAACATTTGCGCCTGCAAACCCTGGGCGAGTATCGTTCCCAAAGGCGAAATTTGACCTGCGGCCAACACAATTAAATTAGCCAGAGTCAGGTAAACTCCGTGCTCGCACTTCAAATGACCCAACTCGTGAGCGATTACGGCTTTGACTTCCTCGTCTGTGAGCAAATCAATCAGCGAAGTGTGCATCACCACAAAAGGCTGTTTTCCCCGCATCGCAAAGGTGTAAGCATTGGGCATCGGATGCTGGCGGACATAAAGCTGCGGTACTTCCAAATCCAGAGTTTTGCAAGCATCCACCAGCAATTGATGCAGGTGCGGTAATTGATTTTCGCCGACTTGAACGCTGGAAGCCAGATTTTCGAGCATGAAAAACTGTTCGCCAAGTTGTCCCAGCAACTGCCGCACCATCAAATCCAGGCCGGGCAGTTGTTTGAGTGCGTTGGTGGCTTCCAAGTCTAGCGGGTGCCGAAACTGGTCTGCTTTTAAACCTCGGAGGGGGATGTTCGACATTTTAGTCCTGAGTCATTAGTCATTGGTCATTAGTCATTAGTCATTGGTCATTAGTCATTGGTCTTTGATTGATAGGTCAACCGCAGATCTAAGGCAGATTAACACAGATAAACGCAGATGCTTTTCCAGATAATTTGCGAATGAAAGCAATCTTGTCTACTGGCTAATGACTGCGAACTAATGACTAATGACTACTGACTGCTGACTACTTAACAGTTTAAGCTCTATCGCACGGGATTGACAGGAAACTCAGCATTAGCGGGGTCTGTGCCCTCTTTGACTCGCCGCAACTTAGCTCCCAATTTTTGGAGTTTCATTTCTAACTGCTCGTAGCCGCGGTCTAAATGCTGCAAGCTGCTGATGGTGGTGACACCATCGGCTGCAAGTCCCGCGATTACCAAAGCCGCCGAAGCCCGCAAATCCGTTGCGACTACGGGCGCACCCGACAGCATGGGGACTCCGCGCACTACGGCGACATTGCCTTTAACGCGAATGTCGGCGCCCATGCGGTTGAGTTCTGCTACGTGGCGCAAGCGGTTCTCAAATACGGTTTCTTTGATCATGCTGTCTCCCTCGCTCAGCGTCAGCAAAGCCATAAACGGAGCTTGCATATCTGTGGAGAAACCGGGGTAAGGCAGAGTTTCAATGTCTGTGGCGGTGTGAATTTTGCCGGGAATTATCCGCACCGTGTCGGATTCTACAATAATTTTCGCCCCCATTGTCTGCAATTTGGCAATGACTGCGGTCAGGTGGTCGGGAATTACCGACGACAAAGTGATTTCTGAGTGAGTGATGGCTCCTGCTAATAAAAATGTTCCGGCTTCGATGCGATCGGGAATAATTGCATAGTCTACCGCGTGCAGTTTCTCAACTCCCGAAATGACGATCGTATTCGTGCCCGCGCCTTGAATTTTTGCTCCCATGGCGCGACAGAAATTCGCCAAATCGACGACTTCCGGTTCTTGAGCGGCATTTTCAATTACGGTTTCTCCTTCGGCTAAAGTCGCCGCCATCATCAAAGTTTCAGTGGCGCCGACGCTGGGGTAGTCCAAATAAATTTTGGCTCCTTTCAAGCGGCGGTTCGGCCCTTTGACGTAAGCGTGAACTGTACCGTGCTCGATGTGGACTTCGGCGCCGAGGGCTTGCAGGCCCCGAACGTGGAGTTCTACAGGCCGGGCACCAATGGCGCACCCACCGGGTAAAGGCACTTTGGCAAATCCCAAACGCGCTAGCAGCGGCCCGATGATGAAGAAGCTCGCCCGCAGTTGGCTGACTAATTCGTAGGGGGCTTGAGCATCTATGAGGTTGCTGGCGTTCATATCTAAAACGTCGCCGTTCTGCTGTACTTTGACTCCTACAGCCGAGAGAATTTGTCCCATGCGGGCGACATCGACCAAAGCGGGAACGTTGCGAATGTGGCAATCGTCTGGGCATAGTAGAGCCCCAGCCATGACGACTAAGGCCGAGTTTTTGGCGCCGCTGATTTTGACTTGTCCTTTCAGGGGCTGGCGACCCCAAATTTGTAATACTTGTTGGTCGCTTTCTGGTGAAGCGGACAGGTTAGACGAGTTTTGAGCTGGTGTAATGATTTTGCCCTCCATATTTGTTTCGCTACTTTATACATTATTAATTTTGGTTTCGATTTTACCGGAAAGTTTTGATATGTCTAGGGGGTAATGTCAGGAACGTCCGACTTTATCTTGGCTAAATTCTTGCTGGGTGAGGATTTCAGGTACGATCGCCAAATTAAGGCCGATTGAGTTTCATGAAGTTATTTGTATCAAACTTTACTTTTCTTTGCTGCTGTCGGTGGGGGCGCCGATGCTGCACCCTTCTCAACCAGCTTTTGAAGAAGTTGAATTTGACTTGGTTGTTGACAAAAGTGGCATATACCTGTTCGATCGACAATGCCGAAAAGTTCGCACGTTGTCGATCGCCCCAATGCCTGTGCTACCCTGTGACAACACCCTAGAGCCAAAGTTAGTCCTAGCAAATGGTTCACATTAAGCGGATCGAACTAACTAACTTTAAATCTTTTGGCGGCACAACGTCCATTCCCGTGCTGCCCGGTTTTACTGTGGTTTCCGGGCCCAACGGTTCAGGGAAGTCCAACATCCTCGACGCTTTGCTGTTTTGTCTGGGACTTTCAACTTCTAAGGGAATGCGGGCTGAACGTTTGCCGGATTTGGTGAACAGCGCCCAAAACAAGCGCGGTACGATTGAGGCTAGCGTGACTGCTACCTTTGCGCTGGAAGATGTGGGTGAGGAATGGTTCGCCCAGGATGAAGATGGGGATGAGGATGAGGAAGAAAAGGCAGCGGATGATTTGTCTGCTGAAGTAGAAGATGTAGAAGCAATCGAAATTCCCGAAACTGAAGACAACAACGGACAATCATCGAATCAAAAATCTCAAATCTCAAATCCAGAATCGGAAGATTTATCTGTTGAAGAAGTCGAAGAAATAGAAATCGCCACCAGTCAAGAAAACAACGGACAATTACTCGCCAATAATCTAAAATCTAAAATCCAAAATCTAAAATCAGATGAGTGGAGCGTGACGCGCAAACTGCGAGTCACTCGTCAAGGAACTTACACGTCAAATTATTACATTAACGGCGCACCTTGTACGCTGACTCAACTGCACGAACAACTCAACCGTTTGCGAATTTATCCCGAAGGTTATAACGTTGTTTTGCAAGGAGATGTTACTAGCATTATTTCGATGAATTCTAAGGAACGTCGAGAAATTATTGATGAATTGGCAGGTGTTGCTCAATTCGATCGCAAAATCTCTCTCGCCAAGCAGAAGTTGGATGAAGTTAAGGAAGTTGAAGAGCGCAGCAGTATTGTTGAAAAAGAACTGATTTCTCAGCGCGATAGACTGGCGAACGATCGCGCAAAAGCCGAAAAATATCAAAAGTTGCGGGCGGAATTTCAAGAAAAGTCGCAGTGGGAAATTGTTCTGAAGTTCCGCCAGTTGCAAAAGCAAGAGTGGAAACTGCGCGAACAAATCGAAACGGGCGATCGCAATTCTACATCTCTCACCGAACAACTGCAAGCAATTAGCACCCAAATTCAAGCAGCAACCGCCGAATTAGACGCGCTGAATGCTCGCGTTAAAGCTTTGGGCGAGTCGGAATTGTTGGCTTTGCAAGCAAATATTGCCACTCAGGAAGCGGAAAGACGCCAACTCCAAAACCGCAAACAGGATTTGGAAACAACTGCTGGACAAATGGCGGCTAATATAGCACAAACTGAGGAAGAAGTTCGGCAATTTCGCCAAAGTTTGGAGCAAATTGAGATTGAAATATCTTATGTTAAGTCTCAAATAGATACTTTGCAGGAACAGCGAGACGAAGCCCAGCAAAGTTTAGCTGACAATCGGGAAGTTGCAAATGCGATCGCCTCGACAGCAGAAGCTTGGGTGCAGCAGCAAACGGAACTCCACCGCCAAATCGAAACAATTCAGCAAACTTTGGAGCCGCAGCGCACCGAACAAGCTACTATTGGCGAAAGAGCCGATCGCCTGCAAAGTCAAATTCAAGAACAAAACCAATCGCTGCAAGTATTGGAACAGGAAATAGCAGCGAAAAAAGTTCAGCAATCAAGCCTTGGGGAAACCCAAAAAGTTGCTGCTTTGCAAGTAGAATCGCTGAATCAGATTGTAGTCGCAGCCGAACAAGAATTGCAATTGCAACAGGAAACTCAAACTCGTTTGCTGGAAGAACAGCGGGAAAGACAGCGCAAGTTAGATAAGCTAGAAGTGCAGTTTCAAGCCCAGCAAGAAGCCAGCGGCACGTTTACTGCAAAAATTATCGCGCAAAGCGGAATTGGCGGAGTTTGCGGCTTGGTGGCTCAACTGGGCCGGGTGGAACCGCGCTTTCAGTTGGCGCTGGAAATTGCGGCGGGTGCCCGCATGGGTAATATGGTTGTGGAAAATGATAGTGTGGGGGCTGCTGCGATCGAATTGTTGAAGCAAAAACGGGCGGGAAGGATGACGTTTTTGCCTTTGAATAAGATTAGGGGCGGCAGGTTTTCGGTGAATGAAAATTTGCGCCGCGCGGCTGGTTTTGTGGATGCGGCTGTGAATTTGATTGAGTGCGATGGGCGCTATCAGGAGATTTTTGCTTACGTTTTTGGCAGTACGGTTGTGTTTAGCAACCTCACTGATGCCCGCCGCTATTTGGGACAGTACCGGATTGTCACTTTGGATGGGGAAATTCTGGAAACTAGCGGCGCGATGACTGGGGGAAGTTCTACTAATAAATCTACCTTACATTTTGGTACGGTTGATGCTATGGATGCTGCGGAGGAAGCGCGGACAATTGCTGCTTTGCAAGAACGTATTGAGGAAATTGAGCGGATTTTGGAACGGTGCAAAATTGCGATCGATCGCGCTGCTGTTGCTGTCAAAACTCGCAGTCAAGAATTGATGGAGGCAAAGCAGAGTTTGCGCGAACATCAGTTGCGCTTGGAACAGTTGGAGTCGGAAATTAAGAATTTGCAGGCGCAACAGCAACAGGTGCGATCGCAAATTGCTAAAAATACTCAGGAATTGACTGATTCGCGATCGCGATTGCAGTTGCTGGAGAGAGAATTGCCCGCCCAAGAAACTCAATTGCAGCAGTACCGCCAAACTTTGGCGCAGTTAGAAGAGTCGAACAGTCACAGCGAATGGCAGCAAATGCAGTCGGGTTTGCGCGATCGAGAAGCGCAACTGCAAGAGCGCGAATTAGCTCTGAGAAACGTCCAGCAGCGTCTTGTAGACTTGCAAAATCAATTCGGGCGTTTGGAGGAGAAAATTAAGGAAGGCAGCGAGAAATTGCAGGAATGGCAAGTTCAGCAAAACGCGGGGATTGATGCTGTGAATCGGATTATTTCGCAGCAGTTGGAACTCGACGCACAAATTGCGGCTGGTAAGGCTAGTTTGGCCCAAATTGAGGAAAAATTGGGTTTGGAAAAGGGCGATCGCGATCGCGCGGAATCGCAACTGCGAGAGCAGCATTTGGCCAAACAACAGTTACAATGGCAGTTGCAAAAACTGCACGAAACTCAGCAAGAACGCCGGGAACAATTAGCCGCCGTCCGCACTCTCATGGAAACGCAGCGGGCGGAAATGCCCGATCCGGTGCCGTCGATTCCTGAAAATGTCGAGAAAGCTAATTTGACCGAATTGCAGCAGGAAGTAAAGGCGATCGCGAAACGCATTCAAGCTTTAGAGCCGGTGAATATGCTAGCATTAGAAGAGTACAACCGCACTCAAGAACGCCTGCAAGAATTAAGTCAAAAATTGACGACATTAGCAGGAGAACGCACTGAACTTTTGTTGAGAATCGAAAATTTTACCACGCTCAGGCGGCGCGCATTTAAAGAAGCTTTCGATGCGGTTAACGAGAACTTCCAGACTATCTTTGCGGAACTTTCCGAAGGCGATGGCTATCTCCAGCTAGATGACCAGGAAGACCCCTTCAGCAGCGGTTTGAATTTGGTCGCTCATCCGAAGGGGAAACCCGTTCAGCGGCTGGCTTCCATGTCTGGTGGCGAAAAGTCGCTGACGGCCCTGAGTTTTATTTTTGCTCTGCAACGCTACCGCCCGTCTACGTTTTATGCTTTTGATGAAGTGGATATGTTTTTGGATGGGGCAAATGTGGAGCGATTAGCTAGAATGATAAAACGACAGTCTGAACAAGCCCAGTTTATTGTTGTGAGTTTGCGGCGACCTATGATTCAATCGGCCCAGCGTACAATTGGCGTTACTCAAGCGCGGGGAGCTTATACTCAGGTCATCGGACTTAAGTTATAGTCCCGGAGTCTAGGTTGACGGCCCCAGCCAAAAACGGATACCGTTCCGCGCACTTAAGTCGTTGAAAGATTACAATTTTAGACCATAGCTCAAGCTTCCAGATTCACGGCGCTGCGAGTATATCTAAAATCTAAAATCTAAAATCTAAAATCGACTGATGGTGTTCAGTGATATATATACTTGCATAAATCAGGATTAGAGTTAGAATGACATCCGAACAAATCTGCCAACGCTCCGATATTCTAGGCACTCAGGTTATCACCCGCGACAGAGGTAAGCGCTTGGGTGTAGTCAGTCAATTGTGGGTGGACATCGATCGGCGGGAAGTTGTGGCGATCGGTCTGCGTGATAATATATTTGCGGTCGCTGGAATGCCGAAGTTTATGTTCCTCAGTAATGTCAGCGAAATTGGCGACGTGCTGTTAGTGGAAGATGAAAGTGCGATCGAAGATGATGTTGATGTTGAAGTCTACAGCATTTTGATTAACAGCGAAGTGATTACCGAAACCGGCGAACTTTTGGGAAGGGTGCGCGGCTTTAGATTCGACCCGGAAGACGGTAAGTTAGTTTCTATCGTCATCGCTTCCATCGGAATCCCCCAAATCCCCGACCAAGTTCTCAGCACCTACGAGTTGGGGATTGAGGAAGTTGTCAGCAGCGGCCCCAACCGCTTGATTGTGTTTGAAGGTTCCGAGGAAAGGCTGAGGCAGCTTAGCGTGGGTTTGCTGGAGCGCGTCGGTTTGGGACAAGCACCTTGGGAAAGGGAAGAGGACGAGCAAGGTTATTATCCGAAACCGGTGGCTACGGAATATCAATTGGGCCCGGGCGTGCGGATTCCTGCACCGGAAATGCGAAGCAAGGTAGCGGCGCCTGTGGTTGAGGAAGTTCCTTGGGATGAGGATTCGCAGTGGAATCGCCCACCGGTACGACAGCAGCAGATGCGCGCGATGCCGCAGCCTCAGCCGATCGACGATTATGATGATTATGAAGAAGATAATTGGGGCGGCGAAGACGATTACGAGGAAGACGAGTACGAAGAGAAGCAATACACTCGCCCTCAGGTTGCTCCCCCGAAGGAGCCTGTGGTGGTGGAGTACGAGTACGAGGATGATGTGGAGGCGGATGCTTGGGCTGACGATGAAGCACCGAAGCCTTACCAGGCTCCTCGGGTGAATATTCCTGAGAAGACTAAGACTCCTGAGTACGAAGAAGAGCCTGGTTATTAGGATTAATCCACGGAAGTCCCTCTCTAAGATACTGTTGGAAAACCCGCTTTTGCGGGTTTTGTAGTGATTGGGGCGATCGATCTAATAGATATAATAGAAGTATAGCCTTTCTCAAAAAGATAAGGTACGTTGTTGGGCTTTAGCCCTCTTATACCAATTCTGTAAATCGCTACATAGAATGAACGCCAGGAATCCTTTCCTGTAAAAAATATATTCTATGCAGATTCACAGAAAAATGGTATTAGTTTAAATGGTTATATAAGCTGTGAGTCATACCTCATGGGTATCGGAAAAAGAGGGCAAAGAGGGCATACCTCACTTTTTTGACAAAGGCTATATAGCGACTAATAAACTTCGCGCCCAAGGACTAATTAAATCAGTATAAATCTTTTACATTCCCTTCTACTTCCTCTATTTTTTCCTCCTCTGAACCCTCTGCGCCTCTACGGTTCATAAAAAAGCCCCTTCACTTTAATATCAGCTCAAAAAACTTGAACCGTCAATGCAGAAAACTGAAAGATCAAACAGATATTTTAACCTATCTCTCTATACTGTTATCATCATCGGCTCATTCATAGCAGTAGGGTATAAGTTCCCGATAGGAGGCAACTTTCCCGAATTGCCACAAATCCAATCCCTGCTCAATCCTGAACTCTACAAAAATGACTATCACGTTCAGGAAATGGTTAAATTTAATCCGAGATACTATTATTATCATATCATTTATTTGTTAGCAAACCTAGGGTTAAGTATCCCCTTAGTACATTTTATTTATCAATTCCTAGCCTTTAGTTCAGTTATCCTAGCTTGTCTGGAAATTATCAGAATATATACTAATTCACAACTGCCAGTAGCAGCAATGAGTTTCTTGTGTTTAGCCGCTTCATTTACAGATGTGGGAAACACGCTGATATTTTCCACAAAATCAGTACCGAGTACCTTCGCAATGGGTGTCGCAATCTGGGGAATTTACTTTAGTTTGCGTCAGAAATGGCTGACAGGATATTTCTTTTTTGGACTGGCTTGTCTGCTGCAATTTTTAGTGGGTTTGCTGCCGGGATTGATGATGGTTCCCGTTTTACTGATAGAATGTGTAAGAGAGCAGCAGTTCAAAAAGTTGATTTGGGCGATCGCGCTTTTAGCAGCCATGTCAAGTATAGTGTACGTACCCATGTTATTGACAGGTACTACCGGCACTCAAACCATCGACAATGCCGAGTTTGTATTCATCCACGCCAAAGTCCGCAATCCTCACCACATCCTTCCCTCAAACTGGACTCTTGGAAATTGGTTCAACTTTATCTGTTTCATCATTGGCGGCTTGCTGTGCATCAAAAATACCGATTCACTCCCAAAAAAAGACAAGCTTGATTTTTACATAATTGTTGGCACGTCAATTTTTGCACTGTTTCTAAACTACATATTTGTAGAAGTTTACCCGCTAGCTTTAATCGCCAAACTGCAATTAGCTAGAACTGTACCTTTCGCTCAATTAATTATATTTATTGCCGTTAGTTTAACCGTCGATAGACTTTATAATAATAAAAAAATAGCTGTTAGTCTTCTGCTACTAGCTGTACTGACTTTGCCTTTTAGAGGTGTAATTTTCCTAGGATTATCAATTTGGCAAACCAGAAATTACGTATTTCCCAAGAGATACAATATATTGCTATGGATTTTGACAGCAGGAACGTTGATTTTTAGTTTAATATATCCGCTGACTGATTCGTGGGAAATAATAGGCAATCGCCTAATTAGCATACCTATCCTCTTTTCAATTCTTGCCTTGCCTTTCATTTTAGAACAAACATCTATATCTACACCACTCACACAAATAGTAACCCATATTTTAGCCTTGGCAACTACCGCCATCTTAGTTTTTGGAGTAGCAGGCATTTTACCAAAACCAATATTAGAAATATTTCAAAAAAGAGTCAATATTAATGTAGTACCCAGCGACGACTTAAACAGATTAGCTGTACACTTTTCGCAAATTAGCAATCAAGATGCACTCATATTAATTCCACCTTCAGTTACCAGCTTCCAGTTTTACTCTCAGAGATCTATAGTAGTTAATTTTAAGAACTTTCCCTTAACAGAAACAGGAATCAAAGAGTGGCAAAATCGCATGGAAGCTGTTTTAGGAGTTCCCTTAAACCCGCAAATGATTTGGGGAGGGAACGACTTATTCAGCCGTCGCAGCAGTGCGGATTTAGTCAAAGTAGCCCAAACATATCATGCCGATTATATCCTGACTCGCAGCGATTGGCATCCAAATATTCCAGGAGAAATAGTAGATAAACAAGGCAAATGGATAATCTTTAAAATCACAGGTTCGTAGTGAGGACTTCAGTCCTTCTTCAGGTTCGTAGTGAGGACTTCAGTCCTTCTTCGGGTTCGTAGTGAGGACTTCAGTCCTTCTTCAGGTTCGTAGTGAGGACTTCAGTCCTTCTTCAGGTTCGTAGTGAGGACTTCAGTCCTTCTTCAAAATCAGAGGACTAAAGTCCTCACTACAAACATCATAATATAAACAGTTAAATATCAAAACCCGAATCATCAATAATTTCGCAAATCTGCTTGTCCACATAATCAACAGCCACATTCCGCGCAATCAACTCAGCCAAAATCCCCAAAGAAATCAACTGCACCGACAGAATTGTACACAAAATCCCAAAAAACAACAAAGGTCGATTCCCGATCGGCCCAAAGTGCATCCCGGCTAAATTCAGAAACCAAATCACAATCAAATAACTCAGCGAAACAGTCCCCACCAAGCCAAAACACAACCCCAATCCGCCAAACAAATGACCCGGTTTGTGCAAATACTGAGTAGTCGCCAACACCGTCAACAAATCAATAAAACCCCGCGCGTAGCGTTCCCAACCGTAATTCGATTTACCGTGTTTTCGCGGATGGTGTTCGACAACTACTTCGCCAATTTTAAACCCTAAATTGTTGGCTAAAGCTGGAATATAGCGGTGCAATTCCCCATACAATTTAATTGAGTGTAAAACTTCCCGCCGATAAGCCTTGAAACCGCAATTCATATCGTGCATTTTCACCCCAGTCAGCAAACACGCAACGGCATTAAACAGCCTCGAAGGCAAGGTTTTCGAGAGGGGGTCATTCCGCTGTTTTCGCCAACCAGAGACCAAATCAAATCCTAATTCTAGACAATCTAAAAATTTGGGAATTTCGGCTGGGTCATCCTGTAAATCTGCATCAAGAGTAAAGATAATTTTCCCGGCTGCATTGCGAAATCCTGCTGAAAGTGCGGAGGATTTGCCAAAATTGCGGCGCATTCTGATCGCTTTAATTCGTTGGGGAAATTGACTGGCTAAATCAGCAATTTCTCGCCAAGAAGCATCGCGGCTACCGTCGTCTATGAAAATGACTTCGTAATTGTCAATTCCTGTTTGGGACATGACGATGCTAATTTTTTCAAACAGTAATTTCAGTGTGGCTTCTTCATTGTGAACGGGAATTACGAAGCTGAGGTCTTTTTGCATAGCGATTTTTGTAAGTGTTATTGATAACTCAATACGCGATTGTTAAGACTGCTTGTGCCCCGGAGATCCCCCTAAATCCCCCTTAAGAAGGGGGACTTTGAGCATTCTCTTGTTCCCCCCTTGGGAAGGGGGGCTAGGGGGGATCAGTCTTAACTGAATCGTCTTGATTGATTACTTGGGAGTTTCGCAAAGCTACCCAACCTTCGCGGTTTTTGAATGAAGCATAGGCTGTCAATAATTTATCGGTTGGCGATGTTTGAATGTATCCTCTCCAAGCTGCGGATTTGTAGGAAGCGCCAAACAAGTTAACTAAGTCGGGGCGGGGAAATCCTGACATGGCGAAACCTCGAACTACATTTTCTTGATTGAGAATGACAATACATTTTACATGATTTTCGGGATCTCCTACCCAACCAATTACTCTGGCGGCTTGGGGTGCGAGTTGAGTTACTGTATCAAAATATCCGGGTACTCCGTCTTTGGGGGCTGAGAGTAAATTCGGGTCGATTTTTGTGTCTAATGCTGCACAGAAGTTGTGTTTTTTGATATCTCGATTGAATGGTACTAAATTGTTAGTTTTTAAGGCGTCGATTAATCCCACAAATGCGGCGGGTTTGTTTCCTACTCTCTCTTTAATTAGGGTGATGTCGGTGATTCCTAATTGCAGTGATAATGCTACTAGCGGTTGATAGGTGGCTCTACGCGCGATCGCCATTGCAGTTTCGCCTCCCACCCCGTACATTAAAATCACGGCCGCTGTCACGACTGCAAACACCGGTGTCAGCCAACGCCCTTGAATTCTCGGTGTGGGCTGCAACTCGCGCACCGCAAGCACTATCAGGACGATTGTACTCATCCAAAACAACGCTGGGAGTGTGGCGTAGCGGGAAGCGGTGGCCTGTTCGACTCCAAATCCCGATCGGCTAACTGCGGCCATTAAAGCCGTTTGCAGAGTGTACAATTGGATGGACAGCCAAGGCAGCCAATTTTGGCGATTCCCTACAGGATAGCCAAGCTGCACAGACTTTTTTGCCAATAGCCAATAACCGACAAAACCCGTTACAGCAATCAAACCAATTATACCAATAATTGACGCAACAATAATATTTTCGCTAAATATTCCCCCGAGATAAATCGGAATATATTCGAGAGTTTTCAGCGGATTGATTTTAGTTAAAGAAGGATGATTGGACGGAGTTTTGTAAGTTAAAAAATAAATACCAATCACCGCAATCGAAGCAGCGAAATACAAATAAGTTATCCGCCGAGGAAACCGCAGCACAATCGCAGCCCCACACAAAATCGGCCACAAACCTAAAGGAGTGCTGTAACTAATACAACCTAAAATCCCAAAAACAATGCTACCAATCACCCACTTGTTTTGTTCCCATTCCTCATTCCCAATCTCTGCCTGGGAATGAATACCTAAAGGTTCTGCTTCTCTGCTATTTAATAATAAATTAACATAGGATTGCAAACAAAATATCGAACAAATTACAAATAAATTAGCAATAATCCAGTGAACGCCGCTGAATCCCCGCATCCAGTTGTGTGCCGCCGCCGGAGTAAAATTAAAAATAGAAATACACAGAATTACCGAGATAAATTGTAGCGGAAAACTCCTTAATCTTAAAGGTAGTAAAGCAATTAATACGTAGCACTGAATCCAAGCAAAAAACCAAGCCACTAAGCACAAACCAATATTTGAGCCTTGAGTGACAACGATGTTTAAGGCATAGATGATTGCGGGAATAAAGACAAAATGCTCGTTCGCCCGAAATATCCAATTAAAAGGATTTGTAGAGAAACCATCTACTGAATAAAAATTCCAAGTCATCCACCAATAATCAAAATTAGACAAGTCTCCCGCTTGCGATATCAAGTACAAAATATATGACGCTGGTATGAGAATGCCGAGCACCGATGCGGCAATTAAAAGAGATTGTTGCTTGACTTTCATTTGATTCGGACATGGAATATTGTTAATTGATTGGGCAGGTTTAACGACGCACTCCCGACAAAGAAACCGGGTTTTTATTTAATCTCTAGGCTACAGCTAAGGATTTTTGTAAAAACCCGGTTTCTAGCCACCCGTGCGTAAGTCCGATTGTCCTGAATCCCCAAATTTTAGACTAAAGCTTAAACTCCCAGATTCATCTGTAGAATAAATCTAAAATCTAAAATCTAAAATCTAAAATTGATTGATTTCTCTTGCTAGCATTTTTCTGAGCCCTTGCCGCCAGTGGGGAGGATAGGTACCCAGAAGTGCTGATATTTTCACTGTGGAAAGTACAGAAAAAGCGGGACGTTTTGCGGGTGTGGGATATTCGGCGGTGGTGATGGGAATTACGCGCTTGATTTTGAGGGGAAAGCCGAGTTTTTCTGCTTCTTCAAAAATGGCGATCGCAAAATCGTACCAACTGCACACACCGCTGTTAGTATACTGGTAAGTCCCAAAACTTTCGGGCCCAAGATTCGGGATGATTTGCGAAGTTGCAGCAGCCAAATCTGCTGTCCAAGTTGGACTTCCGATTTGATCTGCTACTACCCGAATTTCTTCCCTATCTTTGCCCAATCTCAGCATGGTTTTGACAAAGTTGCCTTTGCCGCCGTTACCGTAAACCCAGGCGGTTCTAATAATAATATGTCTGTTTCCTGCTTTTCTAATTGCTTCCTCGCCTGCTAATTTGGACTCCCCGTAAATTCCCAATGGGTTTGTAGAATCTGTTTCGAGATAAGCAGAACCGCTGCTACCGTCAAATACGTAATCAGTGGAAAAGTGGATTAAACTTGCTCCCAGTTTCTCGCATTCTTCGGCAAAGATTCCGGGTGCGATACCGTTGACTGCGCGGGCTAATTGTGCTTCGCTTTCGGCTTTGTCTACCGCAGTGTAAGCAGCGGCATTCACGACTACATCCGGTTGAATGTCAGCCATTGCTTGACGGATGGTTTCGGGCTGGGATAAATCGACGGAAGTGCGATCGACTGCAATGACATCTCCCGAAGATAATAAAATCGGCTGCAATTCTTGAGCTAGCTGTCCGCTACCGCCTGCGAGTAAAATTTTCATTATCTAAAACACTTGAGCTCTTTTCAACGTTTGTCCGGCTTTGTCTTTAGGTGATAAAATTGGTTCGGCACCATCTAGCGGCCAGGCGATCGCCAAATCAGGATCGTTCCATACAATACACCGCTCGTGTCCCGGTGCATAGTAATCTGTAGTTTTGTACAAAACCTCAGCAATGTCTGATACTACTAAAAAACCGTGAGCAAATCCCGCCGGCACCCAAAATTGCCGCTTATTTTCTGCACTAATCAAACAGCCCACCCACTGTCCGAAAGTCGGCGAATTTTTTCTAATATCCACCGCCACATCATATATTTCGCCCGCCACAACCCGCAGCAATTTGCCTTGAGGCTGCTGCATTTGGTAGTGCAAACCGCGCAGCACATTTTTAGAAGACTTGGAATGATTGTCTTGAACAAAATCTGCCGTCACGCCTGTTTTTTCAACAAAAGCTTGGTGATTGAAACTCTCAAAAAAGAAACCGCGATCGTCTCCGAAAATTTTCGGCTCAATTATCAGAACGTCCGGTATTTCTGTAGATATAACATTCATAGTTGGCTGTATCGCGTGATAAACTCATACTCAGTCTATGCTATCTTACTATGGATCGCCAATTAAATAACTTACAATTTTAATTGTTGTGGGATGGGCGTCTCGCCCGTCTATAATTGGACGGGCGAGACGCCCATCCCACTTTCCTTGTATAAGTTATTTAATTCTCATTCCTATGAAAACTGACACATATCTCAAAAAGTTGTACGCCAACCGCTTTGATTCCCGACAAATGCAAGCCAAGGTGGCACTGTGGAAAGTTTTAATTGACGAGTTTTTACAAGATTATGTTCCTACTGAATCGGCAGTTTTAGACATTGGCGGCGGTTACTGTGAGTTTATCAATCAAATTATGGCGGGCGAAAAATGTTTGATTGACCTGAATCCAGATTCAAAGTTATTTGCTAATTGTGATGTCAAGGTACTGAATATTGATGTGCTTAATTTAGAAAATAATACTTCTTATGCCGAACAGTTCGATCGCATTTTTATCTCGAACTTTTTTGAACACCTCCGCAACAAAGAGGAACTTGTAGAAATTATATCGTTTTGCTTTGATGCCCTGAAACCTAGCGGTTCACTTTTGATTATTCAGCCTAACTTTAAATACTCTTACAAGGAATACTACGATTTTATCGACCATCAATTACCGATTACACATTTATCGTTGCAAGAGCTTTTACAAACAATCGGGTTTAGAATAGATGTAATGATACCGAGATTTTTACCGTTTTCGACGAAAGGGCGGCCGGCCTCGCCGTTGCTGTTAAAGATTTACTTGAAGTTGCCTGTTTTGTGGCGGTTTTTGGGCGGGCAAATGTTTGTTAAGGCGTCGAAGAATCAGAATTAAGGCAGATATTATCGGCATTCCCAGATTCTGTCTGGTAACAAGAATAGACAAAAGGCGATCGATTAACTGTTTCTCAGATACTTGCTCAAGAATTCTAACTGGTTGTGCATCTCCTCAGCATTTTTGGTATAAACCAATCCTAAAATAGCTCGTAGTTGCTCGCCAATTGAACAATCTTGGGATAGCAAAGCGATTCCTGCATGGTTTTTACCCTCCCTCAAAAAATCTGTATGCAACTGACAGAAATCGGAAATATTATGACTGTATATTACTCGATTTTGGGATGCTGCTAAATTCAGTTGCTCTTCATCGAGTCGCCCTTCTGTTTCCGTTTCCTGAACGGTAATTAAATCAACATTTCTCGCTCGCAATGCCTGGATTAAACCTCGATCCATCGAGTCTTCATCGATATACAAACGAATCGCGCTCATGGTTGATTTTGAATATTTTCTTCTGACAACATTTCTAGGCGTTTTGCCTCAACAGCTTGGGCTGCTAAGTCGGCTTCTATCTCTGCTTTGTTGGCATGGTAGTATGCTAATGCAGTATAAACTTCGGCTAGACTCAGATGTGGAATGCGATCGGCAATTTCCTCTGCATTCTGTCCTCGCTTGTACAAAAATACAATCCGTCTGACAGTAACACCTTTACCAGCAATGTGAGGGGTTCCGCCGTGCAAGCCCGGTGTACGAGCAATTAAGGTACTGATATCAATAGCAGTAGTTGACATAATTGATGCTAGTCTTAAGTGTGTATCTTTGGCAGGAAAGATGCTCTCGTAGTTAATTATATCACAGGCAACTGCAACTGCTTCTCTATTTAACAAAAATGTTCTAATTTAGTAGAGATCAAAAATTTGATATCTCATTTTAATAATTCATCGACGGTCATACTAAAACCAGGTAAAACAATTTGAGTGCTAACAACTTCCCCAGCAATAAAGATAATTCTAGTTTGTTTTGTGACTACAATAACCCATTGGTTTTCTGGATATACCAGCCAAACTTCCTCACTTCCCGATTCCAAATATTCTGTAGCTTTAGCGATTACATCTTCCGCCAAATCTGTTGGCGAAACAATTTCAGCACATAGAGGGAAACTTTGCGGCAGCACTTTGAGATTGCCAAATTGTGCTGCTAATTCCGGGGGAAGGTATGCAACATCAGGATAGCGTCCCTGCTGGTTTGTGCGGCAGGGCACGTCGGTATAGACCTCTCCTCCCTGTCCGCTGGATTCTTTGTAGTTTCTCCAACAAAAGTAAAGATTTCCTTGTACCTTGCTATGCTTGAGAGTCATGCCATTTTTCTCTAATAATTCGCCATCAACCCACTCTTGGAGATCCGGTGGATTTTCCATCCATGCTTCTAGAGAGTAGGTTTTTTCTGCCAGGGCGAGAACTGTAGAAGTTACCATTTTTTGTTCTTGTATATTTTTGTGGCACCTATTGCTTTACTTTTGAGCAACGTTGTTGCGTACAGTCTGCCGAATATTTTCCCAATCTCCGTCAGTCATCGGAGTCGCTTCACCTGAATCCAAAGCTTCTAGTAAAAGTTCTTCGACACGTTCTTTAGCTGTTTTACGCTTTTGATCCTGAACAATTAGCTCCCAAATATAATCGCTGATGTTATTATAATTGCCGCTGGCTACTTGTTTTTCGAGATATGCTTTCACGGAATCAGGCAAGGAAATATTGATGGTGTTCATAAACGTGAATCCTTGGCTTGCAAGCTGCTATTGATTTATTGTATCACAACGATTGTCTAAAGCAGGCTGTTCTCTGGTTTTCATAAAATCTTCGGAAGGGCGATCGCCCGCCACGTCATTTCAGCGCTGAGTGGATGAGAATTAGGCAGAAACCGGGTTTTGTCTGACAATATCCGCCGAAGTCTTAAATCTGTTAAAAACCCGGTTTCTTTAGCATGATATCGCCTCTCTACAAAGGGCGATCGGACACAGCACCTAAAGATGCGATCGTCACTTTTTCAGCATCCGTCAAACCAGTAACACCCGTAATATTCATGCCCTCATAAGGTCTGTCTATCAAGGTTTTTAAGCACTCGCCCGTATTGGTATCCCAAACCTTAATTGTCTCATCATAGCTGCTGCTAAGAACATAATCTTTTGTGTTAAAAACAACTGAACTCACAGCATTAGTATGACCTTGCAAATTTTTCAAGCATTCTCCTGTGTGAACATCCCATAGCCTGACAATTTTGTCATCACCACCGCTAGCGATTGTATTACCGTCAGGACTAAAAGCAACTGCTAATATCACACCTGTATGCCCTTCCAAGATTTTCAAGCATTGACCTGTGCAGACATCCCAAATCTTTACTGTTTTGTCATCACCAACGCTAGCAATCATTTTTCCTTCGGAGCCAAAAGCAACTGAATATACTCGCTTCTTATGTCCTTGCAAAGTTTTTAAGCATTCACCTGTATGAACATTCCATATTCTCACTGTTTGATCGGCACTGCTACTAGCAAGTATTTTTCCATCTGGACTGAAGGCAACAAACCATACTCTATTTGCGTGCCCTCGCAAGGTTTTCAAGCACTCACCTGTATTAATATCCCATAGCTTAACTGTTTCATCGTCACTGCCACTAGCAATTATCTTTCCATCGGGACTAAAAGTAACTGAAATTACCTCATCAGTATGTCCTTGGAAAGTATTAAGACATTTGTCAGTGCGAAGATCCCACAGCCTCAGTTCAGAACTCACACTGGCAAGCATTTCACCATCTGGACTCAAGGCAACTGAGTGAACCCAATTTGTATGCCCTTGCAAAACTTTGATGCGTTCACCAGTTTCAAGATCCCACAACTTTACCATTTTGTCACCACCACCACTGGCAACTACACGACCGGAAGAATTCAACGCTATTGAACATACCCAATTTGTACACCCTTGTATAGTGTTAAGGCATTCGTTGGTGCTTACATCCCAGATTTTAATTGTTCCGTCATGACTACCACTAGCAAGTATTTTATTATCTGAACTAAATCTAACTGAATAAACTTTCTGGCTGTGACCTCCCAAGGCTTTGCAAGGTTCATCACTATGGATATTCCAGATTCTAATTATCGTGTCATTACCACAGCTAGCAAGTACGTTTCCGTCGGGACTGAAAGCAACTGACCATACTGCATTTGTATGTCCTTGCAATGTTTTGAGACATTCACCTGTTTTGATGTCCCAGAGTTTCACACTTGAGTCGTAGCTACCACTGGCAAGGATTTTTCCATCTGGACTAAAGGTGACTGCAAGTACAGAACTTCTATGTTCCTGTAAAGTTATGAGGCATTTACCTGTACTGACATCCCAAAGTTTCACAGTTGAGTCGTAACTACCACTAGCAAGTATGCTTCCGTCGGGACTGAAAGCAACTGAATATACCCAACTTTTGTGACCTTGAAAAATTTTGACGCATTCACCAGTATCGATATTCCATAGCTTTATTTCAGAACTACCAGTGGCAAGCGTTTTTCCATCGGGACTGAATGTTACTGAACGCACCCAGTCAGTATATCCCTGAAAAATCAAACATTTATCTTTTTGCAGATCCCATATCCTTACTGTTTTATCATAACTACCACTCGCAAGCATCTTCCCATCAGGACTGAAAGCAACTGAATACACCCAACTTGTAGACCCTTTAAGTGTTAGAACTTCTCTTCCGCTTGAAGTGTCCCAGAAACGAACCATGCCACTGCTATCGCCTGTAGCTAGAGTGTTATCATTGGGACTAAATGCTACTGATGAAACTTTACCCAAGAGCTTCGTAAAATTACAATCACTCAAATTCGCCCCTGCAAAATTGACACACCGCAAGCTAGCATCAGAAAAATCCGCACCTTTAATCACAGCCCGCGATAAATCTCTCCCTTCCAAAGCAGCATTATCGACTTTCACCAATACCGTCGCCGCATTCCCACCGACATAACCAACTTCCTCCTCAGTTTTGCCTTTCGTAGCCTCCAAAATCTCCAATAATCGAGACTTAACCTCACCAACAAACTCAGTTTTTGACAGCATCGGCACTAACAAATCCATCACCGCTTTCGTCAAAATTTCCCGCCCGAAACTGTTGCGAAGTTGCCCCAAACTTTCACTCACAAAACCCTTCAAAGCCGGAATCGGCACAATCTCCCCTGCATTATCCGCCTCGCGCCTAAAATACCCAGACCAAGTATAATTCACAGACTCAACAGAACTATCCAAATACAATTGTGCCTGCGATAACTCCGTAAAATCAGCAGGCAAAACCCCCAACTCGGCCGCCAACTTATAGGCTACAAAAAACTCCAAAAGCGATCGATGTGCCGGAGAATAATCCCCCTCAGCATTGCGAATTAACATGGTTTGACCCATCATGTCGTAATGCCAGTGGTCTAAATCCTTTTCTGCTTGCACCGCCGCACCGAACAAGCGGCGAATCCTGTCGGGAAACAGCCGATAATTCAAACTCATTTGGTCTGTTGATAGCATTTCCCAAGACAGTTCGCATAGGAAAAATAGTTTGTCAGCCAGCGATGTAAACGTCCTTTCTGCCTTAATATCCCGTTCCATTTTCCGCCGCACCGCATACAAATACACCCGCGACATATCCACGGGTTTACCTGCTTGAATATCCGGCAACGATTCTAATATCAATTCCGCCATCACCGGCCGCCGCGCCAAATCCAATAACTGCGGATTGTTCATCACCTGATTTACAGTTTCTGGATCTGCTTGGTGGGACAATACCAGACGGATTTGGTCGTCGTCGAAGGCTGTTAATTCCAATACTTCAAACTGCGGCGTTTCTCCGGTGAGATTCGCAGTCGATGCTTGTAATTCCGCATTCAATAAAGCGCGTCCTTCTTTGGCTTCGGGAAAGTGTTCTGTCCGACAGGTTAAGATTACTTTCGCACCGGGAACAATCACTTTTGCTAGTTCCCAGAAGTTGTTGATCGTTTGCTGTCGATCGCACTTCGCGGCCATCTCATCAAACCCATCAAAAATCAACAGCAACTTACCCATCCGATTCAGTTGGTCGAACACTTCGCTATTCAGGCGGATATTGTGCTTGGTAAAAAAGAAACCAGCCAAAACATTCTCAACGTTCAAAGCTTTTGCATAGTCGCGCAAAGTAATAATTAAAGGCAACCGAGGCCGTTGAGTTCCCCTTTCTTTAGCCTGTTTGTATCGCTGCAAAGCCGTCCAAGCATAGTGAAAAGCAAACCAAGTTTTCCCCGTCCCGAATTCGCCCAAAACTGAGATGTGTTCCTTTGCCGGATCGTCCATCCACAAATCTATATAACCGTCAATCCAGCCGTCCTCTTCCCCGTAATAACTCGCATCAATTTGTCGCCTGTTTGCGGAATCAAATTCGGCTTTCGTACAGCCGAGAGGCACGTATTTGCCATCGATTTGCCTGCGGTTAATTTCATTTTCCAACCATTCAATATAACCGCTAAAATCCGCATCAATATCGATCAATTCGTCAAAGGTATAACAATCGAGGTGGCGGTTTTCTGGTTTGTCAACTTCCCTGCGGGCTGCTTTGGAAATCCGGCGCGCCGTCACCAGCCAACCTTCATCGGTTTTTTGCTTTTCTACCGACTGCTGCAATGCTTCGATATCTTGAATTCCTGCTTCTCCCGCCATGCCGCGTATCAAAATGCGATCGAATCTACCCCGCCTCACCGGAATCCGAATAATCCACTCAAAATAGCTATCTTCCCAAACTTGATACGGCTCAAAATCGTAGCCCAATATTTCAAACCAGCCGCGCATTTGCTGCGCCAAAGCAAACCCTTGGGATTTGGCCGCAGTTTCATTTCCTGCTGGTAAAGCCGGATTGTTTTCAACTGCCAATCGCGCCATTTCGGTGCGAATTCCTTCTAAAGTTGGCAGTCGATCGAGCCTTTCGTGAAGTGTTACAATCTGTTTGTTTACCGAATCTATCTGATGGTTGGTCAAAGCTTCTTTAGGAGTGCGACTGCGCTTAGTGACTGCGATAAAAACTGCGGAAAAAGCAGCAAATTCGCGCCGAATGTCAATACCTAAATCTTTAATTTCATCTCCTAAAGCACGGGAATGGAGAAATTCTTCTCCTTGTTTGAGAAAAATAGCGGGAGAATTGCGATCGAATGCTTCGCGAAAAGCTTGTTTGATTTCTTCATCCCGGAACAGTTCTAAAATAGGTTTGGGTTTGCCGAGGCCGTATTCTACTAATGTATAGGCGTAAACGCTGCTGAAATCCGGTAGCGGGTGTTCGGGATCGAGGTTAAATTGTTTGAGTAGTTTGATGACTGTTTCGCTGCGCTGAAGCTTGTCTTTAATTATAGGATTGGCGATGCTGGTAATTGCGCCGATAATCGCATCGAGAGGTATCATCATGTTGGGATTTTGAGGTTATTGGTGGGAAATTAGGAAATGCGATCGCACCCGACAGGCTTTTTTTATAATATCTGGTAGGGACAAGGCTTGGTGCGCTTTCCCACAGTCTGGCAGGGAATTAATTCCCTGCCTCAAAGCGAAAGTCCTCTGAAAGAGGACTGATGATTTCTTTAGTCCTCTTTTAGAGGACTTTCGCTATTAGCCAGGGGTTTAAACCCCTGGCGGATTTCAGCAATTGCCGATATATTTGACATCAGTATCCTGGCTTTAGTTTCCGGAAATCTTGTTTCTGCTAAGGGCGATCGACCTTCACTGCTATGTATCCTTTTTTGCCTCGTTTTGTTGTTGATACTCTTGCAAAGCTTTGTCGATCGCCTTGCTAACAATCCATGAAACAGAACGTTCTTCAGAAGTCGCCCATTCCTCAAGAGCCTCCTTTTTTTCCTTTGTTACATACACAGCTATCGACTCAAGCTGACGCTTCCCGCCCATATCTTCAATCTTCGTTACTCGATTCATTTTTTGCCTTTGTCTGCGACTGTTGATGCTGTTGAATACCTTTTTCAATCAGCTTCCCTGCCAACCAAGACACGGATCGTTCGTCTTTCTCGGCCCATTCCTCTAATGCTTTGGCTATTTCAGGATTCACGTAAGTTGTTACTCGTGTGAGATTTTTTGGTGGCACGATCGTATTTTTCCCATCACTGCTTTCTTTAATATTCTAGTTTTGCACGTTACCAGTTGACATATTATCACCTTAGGAGCTATCATACAACCTAGTGTAACCCAAAACCAAACCCCCGCCGTTTCAGACTCCAATCAAGACACGGCAGGGGTTTGGACTCCCACATTTAGGAAAATTAGGAGCTTTCTCTATGATATCAACACCAAAGTCCGTTCCCGAACTGCTGCGCGAAGAAATTCCCGACGCGCCCGCCGACAAAAAACCCGTCCGCTTGCTGCTGTGCGGCACTCCCAAAGGCGTTAACTGGATTATCGACATCCTGCACATTTTGGGTTTCGCCAAGGTTGAGGAATGGAGTCCGCCCCTTCCCTCGCCGATTAGCGGTGAAATTATGCGGATTTTGACCCGCTATTTTGCTGAGTAGACGCTGAGGTCGATCGCACTTTTGTTGATATTTTGTTGATATTTTGTCGGTAAGTGCGATCGGCTGTCTGTAATTCTTCATCTTCTCAACTTGGATAAATGCTCTAAAAAATACACAGATAGATATTACAAGTTCAAATACTATATCTGTAGAAAAACGGCACTGCTATGTCCTAATTCCAGACAAGACACTGCCGTTTCCCTAGCGCAGAATAAATGGTTTTCCTACCAAATTCCACAAAACATCTGCGCTGCAAAAAATCCCTACAAAATCGAACTCAACACCACCTCATTAGCAGCAATCCAATCATAAATATCCTGCAAAGCCGCCTCCGGCCCAATCTCGGGCCGCCATCCAGTCTTCTCCATTACCCTAGAAGAATCGGTAATAAAAATCGGAATATCCCCCGCCCTTTCCTCCAAAACCGGATGAATCGGAATCGATTTACCCGAAATCTTGCGGCATAAATCAGTTGCTTCAACCAAAGAAATACTGTTGCTAGCACCTCCGCCTACATTAAAAACTTCGCCGTCAAATTCGGCAAAATGTTCTAACTGATAATTAACTAACCTCAACAAATCTTCAACGTGCAGCAAATCCCTAACTTGCTTCCCGCTTCCACCAAAACCAATATAACTCAGCGATCTTTCAAAATAGTGAGCCGCTACCCACAAACCGTAAACTCCCTGATCGACTTTACCCATTTGCCAAGCACCGGTGATTAACCCGCAGCGGTTGATAATTGCTGGCACGTTGTATGCTTCTCTGTATTCCTCAATCAGCAATTCCGACGCTAATTTAGTTGCTCCGTAAAGCGATCGGTGTCCTTTTAACGGGAAGTCTTCTGATATGCCTAACTCCGATATACCGGGTAATGTTTGCTCAGGGGCGATCGCAAATCTCTCATCCAACTCCAACAGCTTAACAGATTTCACAAGGGCGATCGGATAAACCCGACTCGTAGACAAAAACAACAAACTCGCACCAGTCTGTCTCGCCAACTCCAAAACATTCACAGTACCCAGCAAATTCGTCTGCAAAACGTACTGAGGCGAACTAAAACCGGCCAGCACAGAAGGCTCCGCAGCGCAATCTATAATACAATCAGCATTGAGCGCAACTGGATCTAAATCAGCCGCCGTGCGAATATCCCCGTAAACAAACTGAATCCCGCAACTTTTAAGCCTCGGAATATTCAATTCCGAACCCCGGCGGCGCAGGTTATCCAAACAAATTATTTGCCATTCCGGGTGAAGTTTCTTCAGGCCAATTGCCAAACAACTGCCAATAAAACCCGCACCGCCAACAATTAAAATTCTTTCAGGCATTGACTAAATTTATTGCTAAAATATGGTTCGCAGTAAGGACTTCAGTCCTTATTCGTTCGTAGTAAGGACTTCAGTCTTTGACTTTGGCAACAAATCTAATTTCAACTCATTCATCTTTCTAGTCCGGTGGTAGTCGCCGCGAGACAGATGTTTTTCGAGCCAGACATACAAGACAATAAACAAATACCGGCTTCCCATCTCTTTGATTTTCAGCTTAGAAATACCAGCAGTCCGATTGTACCACCTCAGAGGAATCACTGTATAGGAAAAACCCCGAACAATTGCTTTCAAAGGTAGTTCCACAGTCAAATTAAAATGATGGCTCAAAATCGGCTGTATGCCTTCAATTACTTCTCGGCGATATAGTTTAAAAGCATTAGTGACATCGTTGTAACGCAAGCCGAAAATACTTTTGACAAACCAGTTTGCTAAGCGATTAATTCCTAGTTTGTGAATTGGATAATCAACAACAAAGCCGCCTTTGATAAATCGGGAACCGAAAACGCAATCATATCCTTCTTGCAATTTGCGGTATCCTGCTACCAAATCTACGGGATCGTCGGAAGCATCCGCCATCACAATTGCCGCAGCATCGCCGTCAAATTCTGCCAAACCCCGGCGCACGGCAAATCCGAAACCGTTGGGAGGTTGATTGTTGATGTATCTAACTGCGGGAAAAGTCTCTGATAATTCCTGGCAAATGTCAACGGTTTTATCCGTGCTATTGTCATTCACAATCAAAATTTCGTGGGGAATCCCTTCTAAATCGAGCGTCTGGGCTAAAGCCCGCACAGTAGCAGACAAACAGCCCTCCTCATTGTGGGCTGGTATAATAACCGAAATTTTCACTTCTCATCCTCCGCGCAACTGGACAAACTGGTTGTCCACAGGATTATACACCCAAGCTTTGATTTCTGTAGGAGCGATCGGCAAATCGCCACCAGACACATCAACCGCCCACCTCGCATTATTGTACAACTGTGATTTCAAAGTCTTAGCAATATCGGGACTGTCCAAATTTACATAAGCGTTAGCAAAAAAAGATTGTTTATCGCCGACAGATAGCAGTACAATATTCGGCTGTTTCCTGTTGTCTGGCCAAACCGCCCAACCAGCAGCTTTCAAGAATTTATCGCCCGTTGGAGGTTTGTCTAAATAGCCGTAAACTTTCTTGGTATTAGGAATAAACTCTACATTTTTGGAAAATTTTCTCCAACCAATTTTATCGATAATTGCAGCGCCTTTTCTCACCAGCCAAGTTTTTTTACTCAACACTCTCAAACAGCTTTCCGGCGAATTATTGAAAAAATCCGACGGTTCCAGATAGTTGATTAACTGCAAACAATCTTGAGCGCCTTGTTTGTAAACAAGTGCAGAGCTAGTTTGGGCGATCGCCTGCTGAGAGTTAACAATAATTATACCAATTAACAGCCCTGCAAATCCACGATAAATAAATTTATATGGCCATATTGAAAGGCATTGTTTTTCTCGAATAAACAACTGTCCTAGCTGAACCAAAGCAATTAACAGCAAAATCGAATTAGTCGTATATCTCGAAGATTCGATCGCCTGAATCGCCCCAAATTCCGCCCTACCAACCGTAATAAACAAAGAAGATAAGACAGAAAACCAACCTATTGACAGCCAAGGTAAAGCCTGATGTAGCAATCCCAAATCAGTTGTGGGATGGGCATCTTGCCCGTCGCCACCCAATCTCAAATTAGTTGATAAAATCTTCTTCCCAAAATACCATACAAAAAATCCAAAACTAGCAAATATTACCAATCCCACAAATGCCGAAATTCCAGGTAATCTAACAATTGGCGAACCCAGCAAACTCAAAAAGTAATCGATCGCCACAAGCGGCTTACTCAGCAATGAAATAATACTTGTTTTCCTGCCAGGATGATAATCAATTGCATAAATAGCGCAAGTTCCCACGAGCAGCAAGAGCCAAACGATCGCCCTTTTGCGTTTTTGCGCCCGATTTCCCTCCAAAGCCACCACAGCCGGAATCGCCGCCAACCAAGACAGCAAGCCTTGAGCCAGGGAAAAACTAGCAATAAAGCAGAATACAGCAGCCATAAAAATTCTAAGATTAGGCAATAATTTGTGAGTTGAAATCAGCGCATAAACCGCCGCCACAAAACATAAATTAACGAAAAACCAAGCTAATTGAAATCCCCAAAGCCAGTTCTCGTGCTGAACCAAGGAGAAAATTAAAATACAAGTTAAAATATTAGCTAAATGCCACAAATCTTCCCCAACATTCTTAACTTGCATTGAGGATAACTTGTACAGGGCGATAAAAGTTATCCCAGCCAAACCTATGCTGAGACACAACTGATAATTAATATTCAATTGAGAGGCAAAAACTAGCAGTGCAATAATTATTTTCGGAAACACTATGCGGTGATTGCTGTGCAAAGCCCACAAATCGTTAAACGTTACATTTCCCTGACCTATTTTCTCAAAAAGGCTGGCTAACCTCCACTCGTCATCGATGGGAACGTTAACGCTAAAAGTGGCTACAAATCCGATTAACAGGACAACTGGAATCAGATATAGCGTAAATAAAATAAAATTTTTCATGAATGTGCGATCGCACCAATTGCCATCACTATTTTATATTAATCTCGTTAAATCATTCTCATCATGTTTGTAGTGAGGACTTTAGTCCTCATAATTTGGGGAATTAGGACTAAAGTCCTTACTACGAACCGGGGGAATTAGGACTAAAGTCCTTACTACGAACCGGGGGAATTAGGACTAAAGTCCTTACTACGAA
>NZ_JAEQCI010000242.1:0-3509 GCF_020738565.1 Microcoleus sp. PH2017_12_PCY_D_A
GAAAGATTAGCTATTTGACGGAGACAGCATTTTTCAAATAATGGAGATAATCGAGTAGATTTCTTGAACTCTAATTTTTCGGCCTGTTTTTCAGTAATTCTTAGTTCACCAATACAGCTTTTTACTGTGCGCGGTCGTCCTTGTTCTGTTCCTGTTGCTTGTTTGATAAAAAAAACCGATTTGTGGCCCCACTTTTTCTAGCCATTGTTGCCTGAGATGGTTGTCAATATTTTCCAGACTGGTCAGTTCACAAGGGGGTGTATTGTTATACAAAATTTTAGCAATTTCTGCCGTACAGGATTGCAACCGTTCTAGTTCTTCAGGGGTCATGGCTCTTTTTCTCGACTTTTTTTGACGCTTTTATTGATTTTAACTATTTTACGCTTATACCAATTTTTTATGAGGCTGCTCCCACATTAAGAATCCGATCCCCCCTAGCCGAGGGCGGGCACGCACCATCCACCGCCCCTACATTCGGGGGGAATAAGATTCCGATCGACAGTCCCCGCAACCTCGGCGGGGGATGCGAGGAGGATCGAGATATGTGCAACTTCACATTAAATTGGTATTATTCGGATATTTACAAAACCGGGATGCTCCCCTAAATAATTGATAACATTTGTTGTGTTTTGATAGCCTTGTTCTGTGGCATCGAGAACTTGCTTGAGCTTGGCGATATCGAAACTATTCCCGGCGAGATTTTCGAGGGCAAAAATCCGAAAACTTTCGCGCCAGCAGCCGTCCATCGGCCCGTCCGCCGCCACGAGTTCGGGAAGTTCGGGAATGTGTTCTGCGATGTTATAAAATGGCTTGTCGCCGGCGGTTTTTTTGGCTTCGGCAGTTATCCAGTGCAGGAAATCTCTATTTTCCAACTGCCGCACTGCGTCGTAGCGAATGCCGTCGATTTGATATTCAAGAATCCAGAAATTAACGACATCGCCGATGAATTTCCAAGCGGGACGGATGCCGAGTTTTGGGTCGAAGTTTTCGTAGTTAAACTCGGGGCCCCAGTAGTTAGCGGGGTCGTCGGGATAGTGTTTGTCCTCGTAGTACCAATAATTGCGATCGATTAGCAATAAGGGACATTCTTCGTCGCAGTGGTTGTAAATGCCGTCCAGGAGCACTCGGATGCCCCGTCCGTGGCACTCGTCAATCAATTGCTTCAAATCTGCGGCCCGGCCGTAGCTGGACTCTACAGCGAAGAAATCGCGGACTTTGTAGCCCCAGCTATAATCGCCCGGATATTCATTAACTGGCATTAGTTCGATCGCATTTATCCCCAAATCCCCCAGATAATCTAATTTCGCGATTACCTGCTGAAACTTACTGCTGCGATCGGAACCATCGGCGCCACAAAAATCAGCCGCGTGCAGTTCGTAAATCACTAATTCTTCATTCTCGGGGAGTGCCGTGTCGTCATGTTTCCATACATAAGTATCAATAATTCGCTCTCCGGCTTTGATGCGGATTGTACTGGTATGAGTAGCGCGGTCAATCTCAGTAGCGTAAGGGTCATTAACTTCTACCCATTCGTCCGGTTCAAAACAAGGACTCTGGGACTGAAGTCGGAACTTGTATTGATAAATACCGTCTGCTAGCTGAATTTGAGTGCGGAAAAAACCTCTACGATCTTTTTCTAAGGGAATTTCTTCCCATTTGGAAAAGGAGCCGAGCAGTGTAGCTGCTGCGTTGTTAGGAGCCAAGAGTTTGAATTCAATTGCAGCGGCAATGAATACCTTATGTGCAAAACTTATAACTGTGATTAGTATTGATTTTTACAATTTTGCAAATCTGCCGCCATCGTTCTTAAGAGTTAAACCGTAACTCTGATGTTGTAAGGTGCTGGTGTGCATTGGTGTCAACAAGAGCTGCGAACGCAGTCAGAGACTGCTGTGAAGGGCGATTCAGACGGCAGATCCCCCCTAGCCCCCCTTAGGTCGCAGGGTGGATTAATTGTCAGGGGGGAATGTATGATAGAAAAGGTAATCAAGTCTGCCCCGCCCGGGTAGACTATCAAGGGTAGAATGAATCAACAATGAATTTAATTGAAGCAATTAAATCTGTTCCGGATCATAGACATTCGAGAGGTATTAGACATGAACTTTGGGGTTCTTCCTTACTTAGTATGCTAAACTAACAATTAAAATGCTTGCGTAAGCAGACATCTATTTTTGTAATTTTCAAAATTCCTAAAGCCATAGGCAGAACGTTTTATTAACTTAAGCTTGTTGTTAACACCCTCAACAATGCCACTTGTTGTCCTATTATCAAAGTAAGCAATTATTTCGTCAAGCCAATTGGTAATCTGCCCGATCCCAATTCTCAACAATCCCCTCAGCCAATCTGTTTTTTCGTTTTCAAATATTTGCCGGAATTTTTCTTTCAATTTATGCATTTCTGCAAGGTTGGGACACACTTTTTTGACCTCCATTAATTTGATATTTTGCTTTTCATTTAAATTTTCTTGATTCTTTAGTAATGAATATTTACTGTCTTTTATTCCCTCTAATATCTCTTGATATTCTCCTGCTTTTTTGCAAGATTTTGATTTTTTAGTTAAATCTATTACTTGCCTTTTTTCGTGCTTTCTCTGTGTATCTAATTCTTTGTTGACTTGTACCATTACATGAAATCTGTCTGCTACTACTTGAGCATTTGGCATCAGTCTTTTTACTAAAGTTTTATAACCTTCCCACAAATCTATACTTACTTCTTCTATATTTTCTAATATCTTTGAACCCCAGGATTGAAGCACTGGCTCAATTTCAGCTTGCGTCCTTCCTTTAATAATTGCAATCAATTCAGATATTTCTAAATCGATTAATACGGCACAGTAATTTCCTTGACCTTTTATTAAAGCTATTTCATCAATTCCTAGTCTTTTTAAATTTGATGGCTTTGATGGTAATTCTCGTGAAGCATCTGACAACATTCTTTCTATTTCTTCAGTCGTTACTACTCCTTGTTTTGCTACACTACTAATATCACTTGATAAAACTAATTTGATCGTAGCATCTGCCAGTCGTTTTGTATAAGTTCTCCGGTTATTCACAAAGTCCAATTTTTCGCTAAATGGTTTGCCACATTTTTTACATTTAAACTGTCGCCTATTTATTTCTAAAAATACTGGCTGCTCTCCCCAGGATAAATCTTTGACTACGTATCGATGATTTTGATGTAATCTATTACTTTTTGTCCCGCAATGATGACAATGACTTTCTCCCTCGGTTGACTCCACTTGTAATATTATTCCAATTCCTGGTAGTTGATTCATTTTAGTTACTTTAATTCCTTGTATATTCAGGAGTTCTGTTAAAACTTTAGTACCTTTTTTTGTGCTCATGATTGTAATTTGCTTTCAAAAACCAAGAGTGACTATTTATAATTAACACTTAAATCTGCCCCAATGTCAAGCCTGACAAGGACTTGATCTGACGAAGTGACATACTTTTTCAATTTATTTGACTGATTTAGCTATTGATTTAGCATACCAAGTAAGGAAGAACCAA
>NZ_JAEQCI010000042.1:0-56244 GCF_020738565.1 Microcoleus sp. PH2017_12_PCY_D_A
GGTCATTGGTCATTGGTCATTGGTCATTGGTCATTGGTCATTGGTCATTGGTCATTGGTCATTGGTCATTGGTCATTGGTCATTGGTCATTGGTCATTGACAGTTGATTTTAGCGATTGTCGATCGACTTTTTCCCAATTCCCGATTTTCAGATTGGGAGCATCTCAATTTTGGTTTTATATTATTGTTTTCCCCGATCGCGTATTGTATAAGAGAGCGAGGACGATCGCACTCAAACAAAAAAAGGCTTTTTACGAAAATGAGATGCTTCCTTCCTATTCGCCCAGCAGGGATTCAAAGGCGGCTTGCAAAGACTTGATATCGCCTACTCTGGCTACTAACAAGTTTTCGCTCCCGGCATCCTGCAACCTATCCTTCCAATACTGGACGCTCTCGGAGTTGTTCATCCAGAAACTAATCACGGTATTGACAACTCGATCGACATCCCAGCCTCGATAGGGAGAAACTATCTCCACGGCTGCGACAAACGCATCCAGAGTGCACTTCCTGTTTCCCAAATATTCTACACCCGACGGCTGCTGTTGTTGCAGCAATTCCTGCTGCTGGTTAAAAAATGTTAAAGTTGGAGATACGCCCAGGATTTCAAATGTATAGTTCATGTCTTCCTCCCGAAGTATTATTTTGCTCAAAGGTCGATCGCTTCGGAAAAAGCCAGAAACACTTGACCTTACCGAAAAATAGGTACAAGTGGCCGACGCTCATGGCGATCGAACCCAAAATTTTAGACTCCTGTTCAAGCTCCTCGATCGAGGCGAGTAAATCTAAAATCTAAAATCTAAAATCGACTGACGTTGCTGCCCCAAGATGAACCGCAGATGCTTCTATTACCCTCTTGGCGTGCGATGGCTTACGCCCCGCTACGCCCCGCTACGCGATTTTGTCCGCTTATTCTATCAATAGCAAATTTTTCAACAGACTGTTGTCAAATAATTTACATTTATTATGGTACTGGCCTTGAAAATTCAAATCAGATTTTTATTAAGTAGCCGTAAGCTGGGCAATCTGCACCCGGAGAAAGCGATCGGATTTTAGATTAAAGATTTGAAAATTGGGAATGACTGATGAATTAAGCAGTTGCTTTTTTGAGTTTTGGGGCTGGAGTTCTCCATCGCGATCGCCCGATTCACTCAAGTAGTGCCATGATTAATATTACAATTTTTCAAAGTAGTGCTGGAAACCTCAGTCAAGTTTTGACCGGGCGGCTACCCCAATTCACTATTGCTGTGGGACTTTGTAACTTATAATATCTAGGGCATCTGGGAAACGACAAACGATACGCAAACCTCGTAGGTGTCAAAATAATATTGATGTTATTGAAAACTCTGAGCAGCCGTCTGATGAAAAGCTCGCCCAAGATGTCACTGAGCCTCGTCTTGTTGATGCCGCTGGTGGTGCAAATCTCCGTAGCAGTCGGCGTGACGGGATGGCTGTCGTTTCGCAACGGCCAGAAAGCCGTCAATGACCTTGCTACCAGGTTGAGCTTGGAAGTCGCAGCGAGGACTAAAGAAAATTTCCGCAGTTTTGGAGAGGTGTCTCACCTGTTCCTGCAAATTAATACTGCTGCGATCGCCTCTGGAAACCTAGACCCGCAAGACTTCCCCAATTTAGAACGCTATTTGTGGAACCAGACTAAGCTGAGCGATCGCACTACAACCATCTACTACGGCGACGAGCAGGGCAAATTCCTCTTGCTCAAACGCGAAGCAGAAGACTTACTATACATCAGAGACGAATCAACCGCTCCCAACCGCCAAATTTATCGCCTCGACAGCAAAGGAAATCGCACTGAGCTCATCCAAACCGCTGCCTACGACCCCCGTACTAGACCGTGGTACCAAGCAGCTAAACAGTCAGAAAAAGCCACTTGGTCTCCGATCTACGTCTTCACGGCCTCGCCAGTTCTCGGCATTACGCCGGTGATGCCTGTTTACACTGACACAGGAAAGCTGCGGGGGGTATTGGCAATTGACCTGACTCTTTCTCAAATCAGCGATTTTCTCAAAAGTATCAAAATTAGCCCGTCAGGAGAAGTTTTTGCGATCGAACGCAGCGGGGAAATAGTCGCCAGTTCCACAGACGAATTGCCCTTTATCACTGACAACAACGGACAAAAACGGCTGTTGGCGATTAAAAGTAAAAATTTGCTAGTTCGATCGGCTTCCACATACTTGCAAACACGATTTGGCAGTTTTGAAGAAATTGACAGCCAAGGACAGTTTAGCTTCGATATAGACGGCAAACGTCAATTCATTACGGTTGCTCCCCTGCGAGACGGCCGCGGCCTCGATTGGCTGATTGTCGTGGCAATCCCGGAAGCCGACTTTATGGAACAAATTAACGCCAACACTCGCACAACTATCTTATTGTGCTTTTTTGCGTTCCTATTGGCGATCGTCCTGGGAATTTTCACCTCTCGCTGGGTTGTCAAACCAATTACCCGATTGCTAGAAGCTTCCAAAGCTTTAACAAAAATGTCCGAAACTGCCGACTTCACCTCCGCCGAATTAGACGGCGAAGTCGAAGTCAAAGGCGTCAACGAACTCGGCGTCCTGGCTCAGTCTTTTAACCAGATGGCGAGACAATTGCGGTCGTCTTTTGTAGCCCTAGAACGAACCAACTCCAGTTTAGAACAGCGAGTAGCAGAGCGGACTGCCGAACTCGAAGCCACCGAAGCAGAATTGCGGGCTTTGTTTGCAGCCATGAGCGAATTAATTATAGTTGTGGACGCCAGCGGTCGCTATTTGAAAATCGCGCCCACAAATATGTCCCTGCTTTACAAACCAGCCGAAGAATTAGTTGGGAAAACTATCGGAGAGCTGTTTGAGCAAGCTACAGCCGACAATTTGCTCAACCACATTCGAGCAGCTTTAGATACTCAGCAAACTGTCAGTATTGAGTACGATTTAACCATTAACAACCGCGAAGTTTGTTTTGCCGCCAGCATTTCGCCGCTTTCAGAAACATCCGTAATTTGGGTTGCCCGCGACATTACCGAACAGAAGCGAGCCGAATCAGTGCGGCGGATGAGGCAAAAACAATTGCTCAAACAAAATACGGTTTTGCTAGAATTGGCAAGAAATAAAGCGCTGTATCGAGGCGATTTGCAAGTAGCTTTGAGGGAAATCGCCGAAGCGGCGGCTCATACCCTAGATGCAGAAGCAGCCGGAGCTTGGTTGTACGACGAAAGCCGCTCGAAACTGCAATGTCTCGACCAATTTCACCGCAGCAACAACCAGCATTCCCAAGGCGCCGAACTCGCAGCAGCAGACTATCCAGCTTATTTTAAAGCTTTGGAAGAAGACCGGACGATCGCAGCCGACGACGCTCTCTCAGATGTCAGAACCAGACAATTAGTGGGATCTTACTTTGCACAAAGCGGCACCACATCAACCTTAGATGCGCCGGTGCGATTGGGAGGACACACAGTTGGAGTCCTCTGTATCGAACAGGTGGGAAATCCTCGCCACTGGACAGTAGAAGAGCAAAATTTTGCTGCTTCCCTCGCAGATTTGGTATCATTGGCGATCGAAGCTAGCGATCGCGATCGGACACAAAACGCCCTGCTTCAAGCAGAACAAAAATACCGCAGCATCTTTGAAAACGCAGTCGAAGGCATTTTTCAAACCACCCCCGAAGGTCGCTTCTTGAGCGTAAATCCATCCTTAGCCCGCATCTACGGTTACGCCACTCCCGAAGAATTGACATCAAATCTCACCAACATCAGACAGCAAACTTACGTCAATCCTCAGCAGCGCGAAAAGTTTATGCGAGTGATGAAAGAATCTGGACAAATTTCGGGGTTTGAGTCAGAAGTTTACCGCGTTGACGGCAGCATAATTTGGATTTCCGAAAGCGCCCGTGCAGTGTGCGACACCGACGGCGAGGTGCTCTACTATGAAGGTAGCGTCGAGGATATTAGCGATCGCAAAGTCTTTGAATCCGCCTTGCAACTCGCCCTAGAAGCAGCCGAAGCAGCTTCCACCGCAAAAAGCGCATTTTTAGCAAACATGAGCCACGAACTGCGAACACCTCTCAATGCGATCATCGGCTACAGCGAAATGCTCCAAGAAGAAACCGAAGAATCCGGCTACGACGAACTCACCCCAGACTTAGACAAAATCCGCACATCCGGCCGACACTTGCTGTCGCTAATCAACGACATTCTCGACATTTCTAAAATCGAAGCCGGTCGCATGGATTTGTACTTAGAAACCTTCGACATCGCCGCCTTGATAGAAGAAGTCGCCGACACCGCCGTGCCACTAATTGAGAAAAATCATAATACTTTAAACTTAGAGCAAATTGGCAATATCGGCACTATGCACGGTGACATTACCAAACTGCGGCAGATTTTATTAAATTTGCTGAGCAATGCCGCCAAATTCACTCAAAACGGTACAATTACCATCACAGCCAGCCGAGAAAAAATCGCCGGCTACAGCAGCGAAGCGACAGCAGAAAACAGTTCGGAACCTGCGGTAAATTCTCCATCCTCAAATCCCGGTAAAGAATTTTTAGTAGTTAATTGTACAGATACAGGAATTGGCATGAATCCAGAGCAGTTGCAGCACATTTTCCAACCCTTTATCCAAGCAGATGCTTCTACCACGCGCAAATACGGCGGCACCGGTTTGGGACTAGCAATCAGCCAGCGTTTTTGCCTCATGATGGGTGGCAATATTTCAGTAAACAGTCAAGCCGGTGTTGGTTCTACTTTTACCATCCGCTTACCAGTTAATACTTAACTAATTTTGGTATTTTTGAGCTATCATTGTATTACCAAATCTCGTAGATAATGTCTTGACCTGTCAAGACAGTATCTACAAGTATTATGGTTAATTGACCGGATATCATCTGACTGCTGACTGCTGACTGCTGACTGCTGACTGATGACTGCTGACTAATTAGGAATCCCACTTTTGTCTGTAGCGATGATGTGCAAATCTACGTGTTTGAGCGATCGCACTAACTTTTGAGTCAAGGATCCCCGCAGCAGCAAATTCCAGCGCGATTGCTGGCTTTCGCCGATCACAATTTGAGTAATTCGATACTGTTTGGCTACACCTGCGATCGCTTTAGCTATATGAGGGCCGTTTGCCCGCAAAAATTGCCCGTTAAATTCTTTACAAAGTTTCTCGCAAGTTTCTATGTGCAAGCTTTCTGCTTTGGTTAAAAATCGATCGGGATCGCTGACAAACACAGCATAAAACGGGGCATTCATGTAATTAGCAAGTCTCGCGCCCCGCCGCAGCAGTTGCAAGGAATTGGGATAAGTGGAGACGCATACTAGAACTCGTTCGTGAATGTTGCAAATTTGACCTTTTAAAGTTTCTGCGTCATCTTCAACGTTGTCTGCTACTTCTCGCAGTGCAAGTTCTCGCAAAGCAATTAAATGACGGCGCTGGAAAAAGTTTTCTAATGATTGTTCAATTTTTTCGGGAGCGTATATTTTGCCTTCTAACAACCTTTCTTCTAAAGTTTCCGGCGTGACATCAACGACGACTATTTCGTCAGCTTTTTCAAGGACGCTATCTGGCACTCGCTCTCGCACTACAACTCCGGTAATTCGAGCGACTAAATCGTTGAGACTTTCTATGTGCTGAATGTTGAGTGTAGAAAAAACATCAATGCCAGCATTGAGAATTTGTTCGACATCTTGATATCGCTTTTCTCGCAGAGAACCGGGAATATTTGTATGAGCGAGTTCGTCTACTAATGCTAGTTGAGGGCGGCGTGCTATCACGGCCTCAGTATCCATTTCTGTCAGCATTTTTTCACCGCGCAGCATTTGTTTTCGCGGGACTATTTCCAGTCCCTCGCCTTTTGCTGCTGTCTCTTTTCGCCCGTGAGTTTCTAACAGCCCGACGGCGACATCAATGCCTTGAGATTTGAGTCTGTGTCCTTCTTCTAGCATTCGGAAAGTTTTGCCGACACCGGGGGCCATACCGATAAATATTTTGTGCTTTCCCCGGCGGCGCGTGCGATCGCAAGTGCGGTTAGGTTGGCTGTAAAGCGCGTCTGGATTGTTTGGAAGTTCGCTAGAGTGAATCATAGCAGTTGACAGTTGACAGTTGACAGTTGATAGTTGATAGCTGGCAGTTGACAGTTGACAGTTGACAGTTGCTATAAATAACTAATGACTAATGACTATTGACTAATGACTACTGACTCTAAACTATTGTAAACCGTCGAGAGCCATATTCAGTTTGAGGACGTTAACTCCCGGTTCGCCGAAAATGCCGATAAATCTGCCGTCGGTATTTTTGGCTACCAGCATTTCTACTTGATTGAGATTGAGCGATCGCACTTTTGCTACCCGTTCAATTTGCGCCCTAGCTGATTCTACGCTAATGTGCGGGTCGAGGCTAGAACCGGAAGTATAGACTAAATCCGCAGTCGGTTTGATCCCAGCGCCTTTGAGGCGGGCTAATTCAACTTGCACGCCTTGAAAACCATCTTTCTCATTACCTCGCTTCAGCAAATCTGAGTTGCTGGGAGCCAGGTTGCTCGCTCCCGAAACACCTGTTCTTTGAGTTAAATTATCTGCCTTTCTCGGGTCGTAATCAGTAGCTGCAAAGCTGCTGTAATTTGTGGTGCTGGGGCGACTCCAAAAATACTTTTCTGATGCGAACGGTTGACCGATTAACGATGAACCGACTACAACTCCCTTGTTGGTAATTAAGCTGCCGTTTGCTTGCGAGTTGAACGCAAGTTGACCGATTGCTAGCAGGATTAAGGGATAGATAATTGCGGTGATTCCCCACAAAACTAAAGTGACGCGAATAGCTCTGATTAATTCTCTCATAAATGACCTCAATGAAGGAAGTTCGGCAACGGATTATGTAACGGATGTAACGGATGTCATGAAATACGGGAGGCCAGAAACCGGGTTTTTCGCGAAAATATTTATTTGGGCCACCAGATTTGGTAAAAAACCCGGTTTCTCAGAGTCGGCGGGCGCTACACGCTAGACTTAAAATCTTTCTGGTTGAAAAATTACGACAAATAAATAAACTGCGAGTCCGACGATTACTAAACCCAAAAGACTTAAACCCCAGGCAGCTTTTTTAGTTATACTTTCATCTGTGGTAGCATAAACAGCGGGTGCAATTATTAAGTTAAAGCACATTATTAGAAATAGCTGCACCGGGATTGGGTGGCGCTGCCACAGCATTTGTCCTAACTCTATTGTTTCTTTAAAATCGCTAGGTAAAACATCGTTAAGCAAATTGTTGCGTTTCATAATTACTCCGGTTTTGGTTATTATACAGTCGAGGCAGAGCCTCTATATCTGCGTTTTCAGGCAGAGCCTAGGAACGAGGCTCTTTGAAATGAGAATCGAGGCAAAGCCTCTGCATATGCGTTCCCAGGCAGAGCCGGGGAAGGAGTCTTAAACGAGACTAATGACTAATGACTAATGACTAATGACTAATGACTTCTTCTATGCTAGCCCGATCGCAGAAATGAAAAAATAGATGATTTTGATGGCGATAAACGGCGCGACGGCTCCGCCCAATCCGTAGATTAAAATGTTGCGCTGCAACGGTTGATTCGCAGTTAACGGGCGAAATTTTACCCCAGTTAATGCTAGGGGAATTAAAGCGGGAATAATCAAAGCGTTGTAAACTAATGCTGACAAAACCGCTGATTGACCGCTGGCTAAACCCATGATGTTTAAAGCGCCGACGGGAGCAAACATTGCGGGAATAATTGCGAAGTATTTGGCGATGTCGTTGGCGAGGGAAAAGGTGGTTAGGGCGCCGCGAGTAATCAGCAATTGTTTGCCAATTGTAACTAAATCAATGAGTTTTGTGGGGTCGGAATCTAAGTCCACCATGTTCGCAGCTTCCTTGGCTGCTTGGGTTCCAGAATTCATCGCCAAACCTACGTTTGCTTGGGCTAGTGCGGGTGCGTCGTTGGTGCCGTCTCCCGTCATTGCTACTAATTTGCCTTCGGCTTGTTGCTTGCGAATTACTTCGATTTTGTCTTCGGGAGTTGCTTCGGCTATGAAGTCGTCAACTCCGGCTTCGTCGGCAATTACTGATGCTGTAATGCGGTTATCTCCGGTGAGCATGATGGTGCGAATTCCCATTTTTCGCAGTTGGTCAAACCGATCGCGAATTCCCGGTTTAATCACGTCTTTTAAATAGATAATCCCGTAGGTGTCGCTGCCTTGACAAACGCCTAACGGTGTGCCTCCCAACCGCGAAACTCGCTCGTAAGCTTCATCGAGATCCAGGCCGAAATTGCCGCCGCGCGATCGCACAAAACCCTTCACCGCATCCACCGCACCCTTGCGCGCCTCCGTACCATCCGCCAAATCCGTGCCCGACATCCGGGTTTTTGCCGAAAAATCAATGCCTTCGGCTCCTCGGGAGTTAGTGCGATCGAAATCCACCGCTGCGCCCAGATTTTGAGCCAAACGGACGATCGACTTTCCCTCTGGAGTATCGTCAAAAACGCTCGCAGTCAGCGCTACCTGCGCCACTTCTTGCAGCGAATGACCGTTAACCGGAATGAATTCCTCGGCTAAACGGTTCCCCAGCGTGATTGTCCCCGTTTTGTCCAAAATCAGCGTATTCACGTCGCCGCAAGCCTCCACGGCGCGTCCAGAGGTCGCTATCACGTTAAACTGAGCGACGCGATCCATCCCCGCAATGCCGATCGCGCTTAACAAACCGCCGATCGTTGTCGGAATCAGCGCCACCAGCAGCGAAACCAGCGTCACCACGCCCACAGGAGTTTTCACGTAATTTCCCACGGGCGGAATCGTCGATACCACAATCAAAAATACCAGAGTCAGCACCGCCAGCAGCACCGTCAGCGCGATCTCGTTCGGTGTTTTCGATCGTTCAGCGCCCTCCACCAGCGCGATCATCCTGTCCAAAAACCCCTTACCGGGGTCGGCCATCACCCGCAGCGTCAGCTCGTCGGAAAGGATGCGCGTACCTCCTGTGACGGAACTGGCGATGTCCGATCCCGGTTCTTTCAACACCGGCGCCGATTCCCCGGTAATCGCCGATTCGTCCACCGATGCGACACCTGCGATCACTTCGCCGTCAGCGGGAATGACATCGCCTGCGATCGCTTTAATTTGATCGCCGCGTCTGAGAGATGTCGAACTAATTTCCTGAATTGAACCGTCTGGTAAGAGTTTGCGGGCTGTGGTATCTGCTTTTGTCGATCGCAGCGCATCTGCTTGCGCTTTCCCGCGCCCTTCCGCCACCGCTTCTGCAAAATTAGCAAATACCAAAGTGAAGAATAAAATCAGGGTGACAAGGCCGTTAAAAACGACCTGATTGTTGCCGGGAACCGGGCCGAACAGCGTCGGATCTGCGGTCAAAAGTGCAGTGACAATTGTACCAACCCACACCACAAACATCACCGGGTTTTTTAGCATCACCCGGGGGTTTAGCTTGACAAAAGCTTCTTTGAAAGCTCTTTGATAAAGGCTTTTATTATTTGCTTTTGGTGTGTGTTTTCGAGAGTCGCGAGAGCCTCTAGCACTTATTTTTGGAGTATTGGAGGAAGCCATGTCAATTAGATTTTAGATTTTAGATTTTGGATTGGGGGATTTGGAATTTTAGATTTTAGATTTTGGATTGGGGATTGTGACCTTTCCCATCAGATTCAGATCCCCCCCAGCCCCCCTTAAAAAGGGGGGAGCATGACCGTCAAAGTCCCCCTTCTTAAGGGGGATTTAGGGGGATCGAAGGTGTCGCTAAAGGCGAAGGATTTATGTCTGCGGGTACATTTATCGCCGGCGGTTCCAACTTACCGCTGCTAATTTCAAATCCTTCAGCAATTGGCCCCAAAGCTAGCACTGGGAAAAATGTCAGCGCGCCTAGAATTACGATTACTCCTGCGGTTACGCTGGTGAATAAAATTGAATCGGTTCTGAGAGTACCCGTTGTTTCGGGAACCAGTTGTTTGTTGGTCATGCTGTCAGCTAACAGCAGCAGGGCAATAATTGGAACGTAGCGCCCCATCAGCAAGCTAAAACAAGTGCTTAAATTCCACCACAGTCCGGTAGTTGCGGGTTGGGAATCGGCCAATCCTTCAAAGCCAGAACCGTTGTTAGCCGCCGCCGATGCGTATTCGTACATTACCTGGGAAATGCCGTGAAATCCTGGGTTGCTGATGCCGCTCAAGCTGTTGGAAAAGGCGAGGGTAATGGCACCGGGGATTAAAACTGCGATCGGGTGAATTAACAAAACAACGCTAGCTAAAACAATTTCCCGCTTTTCAATTTTGCGCCCCAGAAATTCTGGCGTTCTCCCCACCATCAATCCGGTGAGAAACACGCTCAAAATTAGGTAAATAAATAAGTAAGCCGTTCCCGTTCCCTGTCCGCCCCAAACAATTTGCAGAAACAAGTTAAACAAAGTAGCAAAACCGCCGGGAGGCATTAAAGAGTCGTGCATCCCGTTCACGGCGCCGCACATTGTTCCCGTCGTAGTTACCGCCCAAAGTACAGTTTCAGCCCAGCCGAATCGAACTTCTTTCCCTTCTAAATTTGGTTGCACGGAACCCAGTAAATTATTGATTTGCGGATTGCCTTGATATTCGCCTACTGCTGCAATGCCTATCAAGACAACATAAATCGCAAACACCATCCAAAAAATCAGCCATCCCTGCTTTTTGTTGTTGGCAAATCTGCCGTAGGTGTGAATCAGAGCTGCGGGAATCGAAACCATTGCTAGTGTTGCTAGCAGGTTGGTAAAAGGGTTGGGATTTTCAAAGGGGTGAGCCGAGTTAATGGCGAAAAATCCGCCACCGTTTTCTCCCAGTTGTTTGATGCTTTCAAAGTGAGCGACTGGGCCGCGGGCAATTACTTGAGTGCCGCCTTCTAAGGTACGAGCAACTGCGGGGCCTGCGAGGGTTTCCGGTACTCCTGAAATTAGCAAAAATAAGCCAATTATTAAAGAAAGCGGCAGCAAAATTCGGGTGATTGATTGAATTAAATCAATGTAAAAGTTGCCCAGCGGGCGGCCTGTCAATCCCCGAATAAAGGCAATGCCTACTGCTAAACCTGTGGCGGCTGAGGTGAACATTAAAAAACCCAGAGTTAGCTGGGATAGATAACTGAATGTTGTCTCGCCTGAGTAATGCTGTTGGTCGGTATTTGTGAGGAATGAAATAGTTGTGTGCAGGGCGGTATCCCAGGTTGGTGCGCTGAGGCTGGTGGGATTTAAAGGCAGCAGTCCCTGAAGCATGAAAATTAAGAATACAAATATGCCCATTGCTGCATTGCTGTATAATAGCGATCGCGCATATTGCCAACCTGTCATCGAATCTACAGGTCTGATATTGCTGGCTTTATAGATGAGTTGTTCTACTGGTTTAATTGCGGGGTCGAGAAGGGTTCGTTCTCCCATGTACACCCGCGCCATGTAGTTGCCGAATACGGGCGCGATCGCGATTAAAAGGATTAGGGTTAATGCAATTTGAATTAATCCTTGGAGCATAACTGAGTTGAAAGTTGCTTGTTTAGTTATTACTCTACTGAAGTTGGGAAGTTTTGATAATTAGTCTTCTGGTATAAGTTACTGTTTAGAATTTATGCTTCTCTGGCATACTTTTACTGATAGACGAATGTTTAGCTTTTGTTTAAAATCTATACTTGCAGGTATAGATGCTGTCTAAACGCTGTTTTTTGCGCCACAATTGCGATCGATGCTTTAACAAACAGGATTTATGCACTCATATCGTATCGGTCGATTGAGGGTAATAAAATTCGTTTGTAGTGTGGACTTTAGTCCGCAAAAAAGAGCGGACTAAAGTCCACACTACGAACCGTTGTTGTTATGCTAATCGACCGGACATAATATCATATAGTTTGATGCGCTATAAGTAGCAGTAAGGCGCGCACTGCGCGCCCTACATATAGAATACCTTCGTCTGGGACTGTCTAAGCTAGGTTGAAATTGGCAGCATTTATCGAGCTGGCAGAGACTCCATTGAGAGAGGCTAAAATTTCACCGGTTGCTGACAAACGGATGAAAGTTGCACTGTTTTCTTGAGTAATTGACAATTGGGTAAAAGTGAGATTGTTACCCAATACTAACAAGTCTTTACCAACTTCAAAGTCCGCAACAGTATCAGTACCGGCAGTGGTAGCAAGCAAGAATTTATCATTGCCATTACCTCCCGTCAAAATATCGCTTCCCAAACCGCCAGTCAGCAAATCGTCGCCCTTACCTCCCAGCAGAATATCGTTACCATCACCGCCATTCAAAATGTCGGCACCGCGACTGCCAAACAAGGCATCATTACCGCTACCTCCCAGCAGAATATCGTTACCTTTGCCTCCGAAAAGAGAGTCATTGCCGATCGCACCGTCGAGGTAATCATTGCCCCTCATGCCCATCAAAACATCATTTCCGCTGCCGCCAGTCAGGATATCATCGTCATTTGTACCGAGAATGCGATCGGGCGAATTGCTGCCCAAATCCGCGTCGCCGGTGACAACAGGAACCGCAAGCCCAGGCGCAGGCGAGGTTGGATCTTGAATTTTGCTATCTAAAGCAGCACCAGTATTCTCAGCAACTAACTGGGAAATTGGCTTGCTTCCCGCACCAACTGCTTTAAAGTCTTGAGTAGTTGCGCCCAAAGCTACCTTTTGGACGCGGGCGACTGCTTCAGGAATCGATGTTCCTGTGGTACTGGAGACAGCGGCATCAATGCGTTGATTTGCTGTTGCCATTACAGTCGCAGCTTGCGAGGCAAGTTGGGTGAAGTTTTGACCGTTAAAACTGGCGTCAACTTGCTTGATTCTACTGACAGATTGCTGAATGATTGGTTCTAAATCTGCTGCATTGCTGAGGTTTAAAACTGTAGTGGATTGAATTCGACTCGTAATTGAACTGACAACAGCCTTGACAATATCCTTAGTTAATACACCAGAAGCACCGTCAATCAAAGCGCTAGTTTGAGTGATGAAGTTTTGGACTTTCACCATTGCGGATAAAACTTGGACTCCCCCGGGCTGGTTGTTGTTGGTTGCCTTAATGGGATCTAAGCTAATTAGGTCAACATTAGCGGGGATAGCAAGGGAGGTTTTGACTAAAGATTGTGCTTGTTCTGATGTAACTCCTTTGTCGATTAAGTCAGCAACTAAGCTGGTTAAAAGGGTGACAACAGTAGCATCTGGTGGTGCCGTGACTGGTGTTTCTAGCGGTAAACCCGTGGCGGTATCGGTGCCACCTATGGCAACTATATTACCTTCTTCTGGGTCAATTTCCCCGTTTTCATTTTTGTCGAAAATGTTGGAGGCGAAATTCAGATTGAATTGACCATTAGGGCTAGTTATGGCAGACGGTTCGTTAGGATCGAGTATGCCGTTTTTGTTGGCATCTAAGAAGACAGTAGCACCAGCAATGTAATTGTCAATCACAAAACCAAAACCGCTGAAATTGTTACTATTGAACCGGACGATCTCGCTAACGCTGGCACCTGATGAATCAGTTCCCGTTATCTTCAGCCAGTAGCCAAAATTATTCGGGCGAGTTTCGCCTATATTAATGCTGCGAGTTTCGGGATTGAAAGTTAACCATGAGGGGAGAGGAATTTCAGCAAAACTTGACTCATTTATCAGCTTCCGATAGTCACCGCCGTTGAGATCCTTTTGCCAAGTGAATGCAGGTCGCTGCGACGCGATCGCGATCGTATAATTAATTCTGTCGCCCGGATCGGGGTCAGTATCAGTGTTTGCACCGAAGGTAAACACATTGCCAGTTTGAAAAAAATCTCGCGATCCACTTTGCGACCAGACAGAAATATTTACAACTGGCGGGCGATTATCCGTTGGTGTGGGTGTTGGCGTCGGCGTTGGTGGCGTTAGCCGCGTTGGTGGTGTGGGCGTTGGTGTCGGTGTGACTGGTGTGGGCGTTGGTGTCGGTGTGACTGGTGTGGGCGTTGGTGTCGGTGTGACTGGTGTGGGCGTTGGTGGCGGTGTGACTGGCGTGGGCGTTGGTGTCGGTGTGACTGGCGTGGGCGTTGGTGTCGGCGCAGTGTAATTAATAATAGTCGTAGTAGCAGTATCAGCAGTAATTATCGGTATTGCCGCTGCGACACCCGTGGGATCTGACAAAGTGACGGTAATGGTTTCATCAGGTTCAACTACGGTGTCGCCCAACACATCCATAGTAATGGTTTTTGATGTTTCACCGGTGGCAAAATTAATCGTGCCAGCAGTAATTCGTGCGCCAGAAGTGCCACCTATGTTGTTATAATCGGTGACGTTGGTAGCTGTTCCGGCGATCGCATATTTGACGCTACTTGCCCCGCTAATGTCCTGGCTGCGAGTCACAGTGAAAGTTAGAGGTTTTTTGCCGCTATTGCCTTCGTCAATGGTGGCAGCATTGGTGGCAATGGCATAAGCAACAGAACCTCGATCGGAAATAGTTAGAGTTGTTTTTTTTGTAGATCCGGCAATGCCACCGGTAATTGTGCCAAGGTTGAAAATTACTGTTTCGGGGTTTTCAGAGATATTGTCAGACTTGATAGTAACTGCAACATTCTTGGTGAGTGCGTCACCTGTTGCACCGGCGGGGAAGGTAATAGAAGTAGGGGAAAAGGTGTAGTCTGTATTTTGGGTGGCACTGCTGCTGGAGTCGAGGAGAATTGGCACAACTACATCGTTTAAGGGAGTGCCGCCGGTGATCTTGACGGGAATATTAACTACTGTGTCTGTTGTTCCTTCCACGCCGCTGTAAGTTGCCGCACCGAAATTAACTGTATTCGATGTATTCAGCAGAATCGAGACAGTTTGACCGGAAGCCGTAGCTATATCCAACTTGCCGTCAGCATTAAAATCTCTAGCAATAGAAAAAGCAATATAACCATCAGTGTTCGGGGCATTCGGGAGCGTAAAGTCGCTGAGAGTACCAAATTTACCCGTACCATCTCCTGACAAGACTGAAAGTACCTGCTGCACGTGGTTAGACGTAGCTAAATCGAGTTTGCCATCGCCACTAAAATCCCCTGCAACCACAGATTCGGGACCTCCAAAGAAATAAGGTGTGACACTAAAGTTGTTAGCAGTATCAAAATTACCTGTACCATCTCCCAAGAAGACTGAGACAGATCGATTTGAGCTGTTATTAGCGGCGATATCGAGTTTGCCATCGCCATTAAAGTCGCCTGTGACGACAGTGCGAAACTCAGTTCCGGGGGAGGTAAGGTTAACGGGGGAGTTAAAGTTGCCTTTACCATCTGCTAAGAAAACGGAGATGTTATTAGTCTGTTCATAGTTCGACGTGACTAAATCGAGTTTGCCATCGCCGTTAAAGTCGGCTGTATCAAGAGTATACTTGGGTGTTTGTGTATTAATCTTAATGGGAGTGCCAAAGCTACCAGCACCATCTCCAAAAAGTATTGAAATGAAGTTATCGCGATAAGGAGTTGTGGCTAAATCTAACTTGCTATCTCCATTAAAGTCACCGGTTACGATCGAAGCATGATCTATATTTTCACCAAAGTTGGTAGGATCGCCAAAACTGCCAGTACCTGTCCCCAGCCGGATGGAAATGAAATTGCCGTTACCTTGTGAATCCTTACGATTCGCTACAGCTAAATCGAGTTTGCCGTCTTTATTAAAGTCGCCCACTGCAACGCCAGTGGGATTCTCCTTACTTGCTGGCTTAAGTAAGCTGATAGGAGTAGCAAAGCTGCCCGTAGTGCCCGTCCCCAATAATATGGAAATATCTCTTGGGAAGAAGCGCTGCTGCTTACCTGTCACTACTAAGTCGAGGAAACCGTCACCATTAAGGTCGCCAGTATCCATGTCTCCAGCATTTGGTACACTATAGTTCCTGGCTTCACTGAAGGTTGCAAGGACGTGGCTGTATGCTGCTAGAACTTCGGGCCGAAATGCTAAAGTTGCTGCTATTTTTCCAGTTGTCGTTTCTAGTTTCCAGTCGCCACCTTTTGCTGCGCTGCCGGTGAGGTTTTTGGATGCCGCAACGTTGGTATTTGTGAGTTGGGCGATGCGCTGGATGAAGGTTCCGCCGGGGGTTGAAACCCCCGTCTCATAGCTAAAGTCCTCCTCTAAAGAGGACTGTTTAATCAGGTTGTTTTCAGTCGGTTTCAACCGACTTGCGCTATGAGACAGGGAATTGATTCCCTGGCGGACTTTCGGGAAAGTGCGAGATACATCGATCGCACATTCATTGTCGATCGCACATTCAAGATCGATCGCACCTTCATTATCAATCGCGTGTCGATCGTCTATGGCGTATTCATCCGATCCGCCGGGGGTTGAAACCCCCGTCTCATAGCGAAAGTCCTCTAAAGAGGACTCAATAGCGACCTTGTTTTCAGTCGGTTTCAACCGACTTGCACTATGAGACAGGGGTTTCAACCCCTGGCGGACTTGCGGGTAAGGGCAGGCCTGGCGGGTTGGCGGTGCTAATTCGCGGACTTTCGGACAAATGCGAGGCCCTGATGCGACATTGCAACCGTAAATCAGAATGTCCGCATCCTGAGTTAAAGCACTTCGCCACCGCTGCAATTTCTCGGCATAAGCTTCCAGATTGTCAGCACACAATCTAGTTTTTCCCAGTTGCAAACTTCCCGCACTGCCGTGAGAAACTATGTGAATGCTGTCTATATTCGTCCGAATAGCTAAAACTTCAGTAATTTGGTCGATCGCATCCCTTCGATCATCCAAAACCACTACTTCCGTACCCGGTGTTACCCCGGCAATCAAACTTTGATAATCTGTAACTTGGCGATCGATAAAGGCGATCGCACTTCCTGAAACTTGACAATTAAATTTTGGCATCACATCACCTATTCCCGATCGAACAAAAGTGAAATTTTATGCAATCAACCATAACAGTTGATTGTATAAAAGTATGTAAAGATTTGAGAAAGATGTATTGATACATAGTTCCTCGATCGAATCGATCGGTTTTTCCGCAGATCCTAGGAGTGATTTAAATCCCCGTCTCATAGCAAAAGTCGGTTGAAACCGACGGTCAAAAAATATTAAAATAATTATCAAGAAATGTGTCTTTCAGTCCTCTTTTAGAGGACTTATGCTATGAGACGGGGGTTTGCAACCCCCGGCCCAAGCGTGGGTTGGCGCGGGTATTGCGGCACAGTATTTACCAGAAAGAATTGGTTTAAAACCGGAACGCCGATCGGGCTTGGGGCTTTAAACCGATTTTTTCGGGTAACGCATTTTCTTAGATTTTGAGTAAATTAGATGTAGCAGGAGGCAGGAGACCCTAGGTAATAAGCTCATCTTTTTCAGGAATCGATCGAGTCCGCCATCGCCTTGCCGATTGCTATATTATTCTCCTTTCTTTATAATGAAAATCTTGAGAAACTTCTTAAAAATCAACAAATTTCTGGTAGTTCAAGAGAAGTATTTGCGCGGAAGGTGGTCGTTAGCGCAGCCCTCGAAGAGGATCGCAATTTTGTTTGCTATTGTGATCGCGCTGGAATTTAGTACGCCGTCGCAGTATCTGTTTGGATACTTGTACACGGGGCCGATTTTACTGGCAAATTCGCGCTTGAGTCGGTTGGGTAAGTTACAAGTTACGCTGGTGGCGGTAGTTTTGACGCTGTTAAATTTGTTTGTTCCTCCTGGAGAAACGATCGCCCTAGCAACTGTTGCAAATCGATCGATCGCAGTTATGGCCTTGGGAGTGACGGGATATTTGAGCGATCGCAACCAGCAGTACCAAGAGGCGATCGCGATCGCCAAAGCCCAATTGCAGTCCCAGCAGCAGCTAGCCAGCATCCGAGAAGATTTTGTCTCTACTTTGAGTCACGACTTAAAAACGCCGATGCTGGGCGCAATTGAAACAATTAAAGCTTTTCAGGGAGCAAACTTTGGGGAAGTCACTCCCAGCCAGCAAAAGGTTCTCGAAACAATGGCGCGATCGCACAAAATGTCACTACAATTAGTAGAAACGCTGCTAGATGTTTACCGCAACGATGCCGAAGGTTTAAAACTGCAACTTGCGCCCGTAAATTTAGCAGCTTTAGCAGAAGAAGTAACCGCCACACTCATCGATTTGTCGGCAGCGCGCCGAGTTTATATTAGTATGAGTTACGGAGAGTCTGATTTTCGCCGCTCTTTGTGGGTAAACGGCGATGCAGTGCAACTGGGGCGCGTTTTTGTGAATTTGCTAACAAACGCGATCAACCATTCTCCCCGCGGCGGTAAAGTAGAAATAGTCATGGAATCATCGGCCAGCTATCAGGTGGTAAAAGTGCTCGATAGCGGGTTGGGAATTACTAGCGATGAGCTGCCGCACTTGTTCGAGCGTTTTTATCAAGGAAATGGCGATCGGCAAGCCAAAGGATCGGGATTGGGGTTATACTTATCTCGCCAAATTATTGACGCCCACGGCGGTATAATTTGGGCAGAAAACAAATTGCCTTTAGGCGCTTTGTTTGGATTCCGACTACCAGCTATCTCCGCTAATGAAACCTAATTTTCCCTTGCGAATTCTCTTAGTTGAAGACGACGAACTGTTTAGGTTGGGACTGCAAACCAGATTGCAGCAAGAAAGTTCTTTGCAAGTAATTGCCGAGGCGGAAGATGGGGAAACGGCGGTAGAATTGACTCAGGAACACTTGCCGGATGTGGTGGTTCTGGATGTCGGTTTGCCGGGAATTGGCGGCATTGAAGCGTGCCGCCAAATTAAACAGCGACATCCCGAAATTCCGGTTTTAATTTTAACATCTCACGCCCAAAAAACGTTAATTGAAAGGTTGATTGCTGCGGGAGCTCAGGGATATTGTCTCAAGGGAATTGCGGCGGAAACTTTGGTTTTGGCAATTCGATCGGTAGCGTCGGGCGCTTCTTGGTGGGACAAGGTGGCAACTGCGGAAATTCAGGCGGTTTTTGCTAATCACGAACCTGTTAAATTCGCGACTAAATCCGAAGTTTTAGACAATCCGCTGACGAAGCGGGAACAGGAAATATTAGCCTTAGTTGCGGGGGGAAAAAGCAATCAGGAGATTGCACAAATATTGTACATTGCTCCGGGGACTGTGCGGGTTCACGTTCACGCAATTTTGCAAAAGTTAGAAGTGCGCGATCGCACTCAAGCAGCAGTGCTCGCTATTCAGAAAGGATTGGTAGCAGAAGAACTTTTGGCGATCGAACCTTGAACAGGTTTGTAGTGAGGACTTTAGTCCGCATCCAAGAAAGGACTAAAGTCCTCACTACAAACCCTGTTGCTAGTTAATTTTACTGATGACATTTAATATAAAAATTTGCTAAAATTGGTACATATTAATTTCCCTACGGTCATCTAACCAGAGGTGTATTGTGCCAGATTTTATCAGTTCTGTTATAAGTTCGATCGCATTTTTCGACTCTGCCATTCCAGATATCCCAATCCTCAGCAACGGAATCGCAGCCGGGACAGAAGTAATTATCATCGATGCAGCGCGAGATGGAGTAGCACAAATTACGGAAGTGCTAGCGAGTCGCAGCAATATTAAAAGCATTCATATTATCTCCCACGGTCGATCGGCGAGTTTGCAGCTAGGCGCGATCGACCTAAACTTGACAAATTTAAAAACATATGCTAAGCAATTGCAGTGTTGGTCGCGATCGCTCGCCCAGAGTGCAGAGATTTTGCTGTACGGGTGCGATGTGGCGGCGGATGATGCGGGCGCTAACTTCGTGCAGCAAATCAGTAGGCTAACAAAGGCAAAAATTGCTGCTTCAACAAAGCCGATCGGCAATTCAGCTTTAGGGGGAAACTGGCTGCTAGATTATACAACGGGAAGGATTGTGGCTGGGCTGGCGATCGACCCAGCCACAAGAGCCGCCTATCAATTCGTGTTCGGCCTCACCCTCTTGGGACAAGCAGGATTTCCCGCAGCTACAACTTTTGGAGGAACCCAGGTAGGCGGACTGTCGGGCCTTACCTACGCGGGCAACAACACTTACTACGCTATCTCCGACGGCCGCAATATTCCTGGTGCCAGTCCCGGCCCGTCTCGCTTTTACACCCTCACTATACCTAATGTGAGTTCGGGTATCTTGACACCAGCATTAGGACAAGTTAATTTTACAGCGGTAACACAGATTGGCAATCCACCTCCCTTTGCCGCAGATACTTCAGATACAGAGGGCATTGCCTTAATCGGCAGTAATGTCTTCGTCTCTTCTGAAGGCAATTTCTCGCCAACTCCAACTATCCAGCCTTTTATCAATAGATTCGACATTGCCGCGGGACAGCAAAACCTAGCGCTGCCTATTTCTTCTCCCAAATACGACGTATCATCAGCAGATACTACCAGCGGCATCCGCAACAATCAAGCTTTTGAAAGTCTGACCATTACTCCCAGTCAAAGTTTTCTGTTTACAGCAACAGAAAATGCTCTCGAACAAGACGGCCCTGCTACACTTACAACGGCTACGATTGGCACGCGATCGCGCATTTTAAGATATAACTTAGCCACAAACACCGCAAACGGAGAATTTCTTTACAACACCGATCCAGGCAACGGCATTTCAGAAATGCTGGCCGTTGATGATAATACGCTACTGGTTTTAGAACGTTTTTTCAACCCAGGGCCGCCGGCTTCAGGCGATTTGAAGCTTTATCAAATTTCTTTAAACGGTGCGACTGACATTCAAAGCAATACTGGCTTGATTGCTTCTGGTGTTGCTGGCATTACACCGGTATCGAAAACTTTAATTGCTGATTCTACTTATTTCCTCAGTGCAGGCACTCCGCCACTTGTAGACAATTTTGAAGGGATGACATTTGGGCCTCCTCAAACGGCAACTGGGAAGCGAACCCTGATTCTTGTCAGCGACAACAATTTTGCCCTTCCCACCAGATTCGCAGCCTTTGCAGCCAACAACGCACCTGTACTCAACAACAGCGGAACGCCAACACTAACAGCAATTAACGAAGATGTAGCTTCTGCCAGCAACACCGGCACCTTAGTTTCTGCTTTAATTGCAGGTGCTGTTACAGAGCTCGACACCGCCGACACTCAAGGAATTGCAGTCACGGCGACAGACAATACTAACGGCAGTTGGGAATTTTCAACTAATAGCGGTGCGACTTGGACGGCATTCGGCACCCCGTCAACAGCAGCAGCGAGACTGCTAGCAGGCAATGCGAGCATCCGCTTTGTTCCCAATGCTGACTACAACGGCAGTGCCAATATCACGTATCAGTCATGGGATGGAACGACGACTAACTCTAGCGGTACTATCCTCACGAATGGGGGGACGGCTGATATTTCGACTGCTAGCAGCATCGGAGGTTTAGCAGCTTTCAGTACGGCCAGCGAGACAGCAACTATTACCGTTAATCCTGTCAACGATGCACCGTCGTTTGTCAAGGGGCCCGATCGCAGCGTCAATCACAGCGCAGGCCCGCAAACCGTTGCTGCATGGGCCACAGCCATTTCACCAGGGCCGGCGGACGAGTCAGCACAAAACGTCAACTTTCAAGTGGTGGGGAATGACAATCCCGGTTTATTCAGCGTACCACCGGCGATCGGCTCTTTCGGACAACTGACTTTTACCCCCGCCACAAGTGCAACTGGCAAGGCTAATATCACTCTCAACCTCAGAGACAGCGGCGGTGCAGCTAACGGTGGCGTAGATACTTCGGCAAACCAGACATTTGTGATTAACATCACCAACGCTGTGCCAACAGCCAATCCCGACACCTATAACGTTTTGCACGATCGAGTGTTAACCGGATTTCCATCCGTCTTATTCAATGACTTCGACATCGACATTTTCGACACGTTGAGTGCCGCTGTTGTCACAGGGCCCACCAAAGGTAAACTCGTACTCAATCCCAAGGGTGACTTCACTTACACTCCTAACCCTGGCTTTGTTGGAATTGATACTTTCACTTACAGCGTTAGCGATGGGGCTGCGACTGTCCCCAGTACGGTGAGTATTGATGTTACGAACAGTCTGCCGATCGCTATTCCCGACACCTACATCGTCAGGCACGATCGCGTGTTGACCGGATTTCCATCCGTTTTATTCAATGACTTCGACCCCGACATTTTCGACACGTTGACTGCTGCTGTTGTCACACAACCGACTAAAGGTAAACTCGTACTCAATCCCAAGGGTGACTTCATTTACACTCCCAGCCCCGGATTTGTCGGAGTTGATACTTTCATTTATAGCGCTAGCGATGGCGCTGCAACTGTCCCCGCCACGGTGAATATCAACGTTACGAACAGTGTGCCAACAGCCAATCCCGACACCTACAGCACCAGTGCAGGAAAAGCCCTCAGCGAAATATTGCCGGGAGTTTTAGCCAACGACACCGACGCGGATTTAGACACGCTGACTGCTGCATTGGCCGCAAACCCGACGAAAGGGTCGATCGCCCTGAGCAAAGACGGTTCTTTCACCTATACTCCTAACGCAGGCTTTTCTGGGACAGACACATTTACCTACACAGTCAGCGACGGCATAGTTAGCTCTGCACCCGCTACCGTGACTGTAAACGTCAACAATAACCCGCCTGTCGCGATTCCTGACAACTATACAACTCCTTTTAATACCCCTCTCAACGTGGCCGGTTTGGGAGTCTTAATCAACGATAAAGACCCGGAAAACGATCCGCTGACTGCGGTTTTGGTAGCAAATCCGGCTAAAGGGTCGATCGCCCTCAACGCTAACGGTTCCTTCAGTTACACTCCGAATGCTGGTTTTGCAGGGACAGACTCTTTTACCTACAAAGCTAATGATGGGAAGGTGGATTCTGCGATCGTCACAGCCAGCATTGTTGTCAATAATCCGACAACTCCAACTCCGGTAACAACTCCAACTCCGGTAACAACTCCAACTCCGGCGACAACTCCAACTCCGGCGACAACTCCAACTCCGGTAACAACTCACTCCAACTCCGGTAACAACTCCAACTCCGGCGACAACTCCAACTCCGGTAACAACTCCGACTCCGGTAACAACTCCAACTCCGACGGAAAGTCCAACTCCGGTAACAACTCCGACTCCGACGGAAAGTCCAACTCCAGTAACAACTCCAACTCCGACTCCGGTAACAACTCCGACTCCGACGGAAAGTCCAACTCCGGCGACAGCTCCGACTCCGGTAACAACTCCGACTCCGGTAACAACTCCGACTCCGGTAACAACTCCGACTCCAACTCCCACGGGAACTCCGAGTCCAACTCCGAGTCCAACTCCGAGTCCAACTCCGAGTCCAACTCCGAGTCCAACTCCTGTTGACTCTGACAGCATTGGTGGCGGTAATGCCGACGATCGCACTTGCGACGAAATTACCCTACCTGCGATCGGTTCAATTCCGGGCCCGAATTCAGTCGATCGCACTTTCAACGGCACCGACGGCAACGATTTCCTGATCGGCAGCAATCTCAACGATGCGATCGACGGTTTCAACGGCGACGACATTCTGCTGGGCGAAAGCGGTAACGACAATATTTACGGCGGGCGGCCCAGCAATGTCCCGCTGGGGCCGAATGCAGACAGAGACTTGCTGTTTGGCGGCAGAGGTAATGATTACCTCAGCGGCGATGCGGGCGACGATCTCCTGATCGGTGGTAAAGGCGATGATGTGGCTCACGGCGGCAAAGACGATGACTTGATTTGGGGCGACAAGGGCAACGACACTCTGGTGGGGGCTGAGGGTAACGACTGCTTGTTTGGAGGCACTTTTGACCCGTCTAGCCCTGACTCGAACGGGGAGGATTTGCTGTTTGGCGGTGCTGGCAACGACTTCTTGAACGGGGGAGATGCTGCAGATACTCTCAGCGGTGGAGAGGGCAACGATACGCTGAACGGTGGCAAGGGCGATGACGTTCTGGTGGGGGGTACGGGCAACGATCTGCTGTTGGGCGATCGCGGCAGCGACAGCATTTGCGGCGCGGATGGGGATGATACTATTTTCGGCGATCGCGCGATCGGCTTTAACGGAGCTCCAGATTCCCTCTGCGGCGGTGCTGGCAACGATTTGCTGTTTGGTAACGGCGGTAATGACAACCTCTGCGGCGGTGAGGGCAACGATACCCTCTACGGCGGTAAGGGCGACGATACTTTGGCTGGGGGTTTAGGCAACGATCTTCTCAGTGGTGGCATTGGGCGCGATCGCTTTATTTTAACCGCAGGTGAAGGCAGCGATGTAATTGCTGATTTCACTAAAGGTGAAGATTTGCTAGTGTTAGCGGGCGGTTTAACTTTTGCTCAACTCACTATTACCCAAAACCCTAATTCAGGTGCGATCGCGATTTCTCAGAACGGTCAACTCTTGGCTGCGGTGAATAAAGTGGCTGGTAGTGCGATCGATCGCAGTGATTTTATCCTGTTTGGGCGATCGAATTAACGGTAGGGTGCGTCAGTTTAATAACTCTCAATCATCACCGACAATCTCGGAACTGACGCACCACTAGCAGTAGGGTGCGTCAGTTTAATAACTCTCAATCATCACCGACAATCTCGGAACTGACGCACCACTAGCAGTAGGGTGCGTCAGTTCCGAGTTTATGAGTCGAGCGCGAAAATCTCACGCTTCTGACGCACCCTACTTCTGACTGCATATCAGGCGATCGTTTCCGTAGACTACCCCAGAAATGCTGTAGGTGAAATGCAAGCCGCGATCCATCCCCAACTTCAATTCAAAGATTACGAACCCTTACATCCCGGTGAACCGATGTTTCTCACATTTACGGGAGAATCGCTCCCCTATCAAGGAGAATCTACAGTTTTCCCTGTATTCATTAACGAAGCCGCCTATTACGAAAAGCACATAGGGATGCTTTTGACAAAAAACAACAGCTTCAGCTTGAAACTGCATAAAATCATGTCGCGTCAATTACCATAAATACAAAAGGTTTGTAGTGAGGACTTCAGTCCGCATCCATCCCAGGACTGAATTTCCAACTATCGAACCAATCTTACTAAGGTGATTCGATCGGACATGATATAACTCCCCAATGATTCAAAATATGACTTTTATGACATTAGGGTTATGACTTTTATGAATTCAAGCAATGAATTTATGAATTGACGTATCATATCACCTATGTAATAATATTAATTAATTTCAAGTCAACAAGTATTTTTGGTCAAAAACACAAGTGAATCTAAACTTATCAGGATCGAACTTATGGAAAGTACAGGTATACTTGCAATCGATCGCGAACAGCAGCTAACAGCAGCATTAGCCACCTTTGGTAACAGCGGTCAGCTTAATTTTTTCACTGCATCCAGTCAATTTAACGGCAGCGTTCCCAGCAACGGCTTTGACCAGGCTCATTTGACAGCGATCGCGATCGAACAACAACAAATAGCAGATTTTATCGTACCAGAAACAAGCGAGATCCTCAGCTACTCAGCCAACAATCAACTCGCAAGCGGTACATCTCATGCTCCCCAAACATCTAACTCAGACGATCGCGCGATCGGGACAGATCCGCTAACAGGAACGACAACGGCCTCTCAGTTGAACTTATCATATCCAGACAACACCTTAGCCACTGCTCGAAATGTTGTAGGCGTGGAGAACGGCCGCATCAACTTGAGCGATTTTGTCGGAGTTGGCGATCGCGACGACTATTACCGCTTTACTGTCAATAGCAATAGCGATTTAAGCTTGCGTCTCGACGGCTTGAGTGCCAATGCCGGCATCGAGTTAATTCAAGACAAGAACCGCAACGGTCGGACTGATTATGATGAATTTCTTGACTGGGATTATGCCGGAACCGGAACATCTGGCGAGATAAATTTTTTGTGTCTGACTCCAGGAACTTACTATGTCGGAGTCTATAATTACGTGGGTTCTACGAATTACAACTTGACTTTTTCTGCCACGCCTGGTAATGGTTTTAGCAGCAATTACGGATACGGCTTGCTCGATGCAAATGCAGCAGTTTCCCGCACGCTCAACCGCCCCAATATGTTCCCTCAAGTTTCTAATTTGGGGGAAAATGATTGGGGACGAGACACGATTAATGCGCCGGAAGTGTGGAATCAGGGAATTAGTGGAAAAGGCATCGTAGTCGCTGTTGTCGATAGCGGAGTTGACTACACCCATCCCGATTTGGATGACAATATTTGGCAGAATGCGGGTGAAATTCCCGACAACGGCATTGACGACGATCGCAACGGATATATAGATGATATCCGGGGATGGGATTTTGTGTATCAAGACAACAATCCGATGGATTTTGACGGTCACGGGACTCACGTAGCAGGTGCGATCGCCGCAGAACGAAATGATTTTGGCATAACTGGAGTTGCCTACAATGCCAAGATTATGCCTGTCAGAGTTTTGGATGCCAACGTTGAAGGATATCCTGACGAGATAGCTGCTGGAATTCGCTATGCTGCGGATAATGGAGCTAATGTAATTAACCTCAGCTTGGGTGGGTGGTATCCTTCCCCGCTGGAAGATGAAGCAATTGGGTACGCAACAGACAAAGGAGTTGTTGTCGTCATAGCAGCAGGAAATGAGGGTTTTACTGAACCAGACTATCCAGCTATCAATGCCGATCGCTTGGGAATTGCTGTAGGAGCAATAGATGTAAATGACAGGATGGATGAATACTCAAATCGCGCGGGTTCCAAAGTTTTGGATTACGTAGTTGCACCGGGAATAGATATCTATTCTACAACTCCTGATGATAGCTACGAAATCAAGAGCGGCACATCGATGGCAACCCCTCACGTAGCGGGTGTGGCGGCTTTAGTTTTGAATGCCAATCCGACTTTGACTCCGGCTCAAGTTGGGTATATCTTGACGACTACAGCCAACCCAAATGCGATAACTGTCTAGAAACAACAGGCAGCAACTATTCCGAAACTTTAGCCGATCGCCCTACAACCCCGCTAATTTGTCTTGTTAGAAGTTCTGGGAGCCCGATCGACTAAACACTCGCCAATTTACCAAATTTGCAATTTTAGGGTGAGGAATTATGACTATTACCCGCGTTTCTGTAGAGGAAGCAGGCAATCGGGCGATCGCCCCTGGAGATTTCCTCTCTGTGTAGATATCTCCTTAGCAAAAAAATCGGTAGTGCTGTCCCCACTGGCGAATCTTGTATACAAGACAACACGCTTGGGATAAGGAATGAGAATTAAATAACTTACACTCTTGAAAGTGGGATGGGCCTTTATAGCCCGTCTATAAGGGACGGGCGGGACGCCCATTCCACAATAATTAAAATTGTAAGTTATTGACAGGAGCGATCCTAAGACTGTCTTGGGAATAAAAGGATGTGAACAAAGAGACACTGCGATCGATCTCCTTGCAGCGCAATCATAAAAAAAGCTTAACCCAAGCGTATTGGACTTTATCTAGGTTTTAGACAATAAAGTGCTGGGATTTTTTGTCGGTTAATTTCGGTTAATTACAGTTGACGGCGCTGGGACAAAAGGAAGAAACCGGGTTTTTCATCGATATTGATTGAGGATTTTTAGCAAATATTTCCTAAAAAACCTGGTTTCTGGCCACCTATGTCACTCTACTTTTCCGAATTGGGATTATTTTAGATATCCCCAAGCTGCTAATTTGTGACTTACGATACCTTGAATTTCCTGGGCGATCGCATCTTCAGGGCGATCGGCATCGATCCGGAAAATTCGAGATTGATTTTCCTCGGCTAATTCCGTAAAACCTTGCTGTACGCGCTTGTGAAACTGCAAATGGGCTTGCTCGATGCGATCGCGCTCTCCCCTGGCCCTTACCCTTGCCAAACCCTCCTCCACATTAATATCCAGCCACAAAGTCAGATCGCTTTCCAAGCCGCCGGTGGCAATTGCATTCAACTGCTTAATTAAATTTAAATTAAGATTGCGGCCGTAGCCCTGATAAGCAATCGTGGAGTCTGTAAAGCGATCGCATAAAACAATCGTTCCTTTCGATAACTCGGGTTTAAGAAAAGTTTCGACGTGCTGAGCGCGATCGGCAGCGTACATGAGTAATTCTGCTACATCAGATACAGATTCACCCGGATCTTGTTTTAGTAACAAATGCCGCAGTCCTTTTCCCAACTCCGTACCCCCCGGTTCGCGAGTAGCGACCAACCGGACTTTCTGAAAACAACTTAATTGCAGCCAATGTATCAATCGCTGCATTTGAGTAGTTTTTCCCGCACCTTCTACCCCCTCAAATACGATAAGTTTGCCCTTCATTCCGTAACTTTCCACCTCAATAAAATAAATATAAATCCTTCCGTATATCTGTGCTAGGTTCGGTATGATGATAAAGTCTAAGTGCCTCACGGTTGGAGTTTTTTATGGCTCGCTATACTGGTTTTTTTATCGTTGCAGTTCCGATCGACCGTCTCCGTCAGTCCCTGATTGAAATTTTAGAGTCATGCAATCTTGATATTATCTACAATACAGGAGATTCCCTCATGGCTCGCGAACTTCCCGGTCAAGTTTCGATTCCCAAACTTGTCACCGCCGAAGTCCTAATTGAGAAAAACGCGGCTAGCGACTCAGAGGTTCGCATGAACTTCGTGATCAAAAATGAGGAACTGCCCCTGCAAACCAATAACCACTGCCGTCAAATGTTCGAGCTAGTCAGTCGTTCAGTTATGAAAAACAATAACTGGCGGCTGTTGGAAAGTATGGCACTGTAGCCATAAATCATTAGTCCTCAGTCATCAGTCATCAGTCATTAGTTCCAGGCTAATGACTACTTACTGATGACTTTTATTTGGTAGACCTAAATTTAAGCTCGAAACTGCCGGCGCAGCAGCAAAGAATTGGTAACAACGCTAACAGAACTAAATGCCATAAATGCACCGGCTGCCGCAGGACTAAGTAAAATTCCAGTTGCAGGCAGCAAGAGACCGGCCGCAACAGGAATTCCCAGAGTATTGTAAGCAAAAGCCCAGAATAAATTTTGGCGAATCTTATTAAAAGTAGCGCGACCAAGGTCGATCGACTCAACAACATCCATCAAAGCATTTCGCATCAGCACAATTTGAGCAGTCTCAACCGCGACATCAGTGCCACAGTGCAAACCGATACCGACATCAGCTTGAGCCAAAGCCGGGGCATCATTGATTCCATCTCCCACCACAGCCACTTTACAGCCTTGGGCTTGCAAACTGGCGATCGCCCGAGCCTTACCCTCCGGCCGCACTTCGGCCAAAACATCAGCAGCCGCCAAACCTAGCTGCTGGGCCGCCGCCGCCGCCGCCGACGCCGTATCGCCCGTCAGCATCATCACCCGCAATCCCATGCCCCGCAGGCGATCGACCGCCGCCTTAGCATCCGGCCTCAGAGTATCTTTTAGCCCGATTACCCCCAGCAAAACACCCCCAGAAGCCACGTAAACCGCCGTTTTGCCTTGGCAAGACTCCAAAAGTTCCGCAGCCACAGCGACGCCCTGTTGGCTCATCCACTCAGCATTCCCAGCGAACACCCGCCGGCCCTCCACTAAAGCAGAAACCCCGAAGCCCGGTTCCGTGTAGAAATCATCAGCAGGTAGCAGCGGCAAACCTTGCTGTTGAGATTCCCGCAAAATCGCCGCGGCGATGGGATGACAAGCGCCCCTTTCCACTGCGGCGGCAATTTGCAGCAGTTTTGAGTCAATTGTGGAACAGGCATCTTGTTTGTTACCAGAAACACCATCAATTGCCGACATTGTGAAAGAGGCATCTTGTTTGTTACCAGAAACACCATCAATTGTGGAAATTGTGGAAATTGTGGAAGAGGCATCTTGCCTGTTGCCAGAAATATCATCAATTGCGGACATTGTGGAACAGATATCTTGTTTGTTTCCCACATTAATATCCGAGTTCAAATCCAACTCAGAATTCTGGAAAATCGGCAAATAATCTGTGAGTGTAAGATTTCCAGTTGTGAGAGTGCCAGTTTTGTCAAAAACTACAGTATCTAATTGATGCACCCGTTCTAAAACATCACCACCGCGAATTAAAAGCCCGCGCTCCGCCCCGATGCCAGAACCGACTAAAATTGCAGTTGGGGTAGCTAGTCCCAAAGCGCAAGGACAAGCAATGACTAAAACTGCGATCGCCAATTTCAAACTTAACAGCAAAGAAGATTGATAATGAATCGTGGGTAATTGACTTCCCATATTCATTGCCCCGTGTCCCATCTCCATTGCCCCGTGTCCTAAAAGCACAGAAGGCCAAAGATGAGTTCCGGCAAAATACCAAAATAGGAAAGTTAAAACCGATATCGCCATTACGCCATAGACAAAATATCCGGCGACAGTATCAGCTAAATGTTGAATCGGCGCTTTGCGAGTTTGGGCCGCTTGCACCAAAGCCACCATTTGAGCTACAGTTGTTTCTTGACCGGTGCGAGTTGCCCGCATCACAACTGCCCCGGATTTATTGATAGTTCCCGCCGCGACTGTATCTCCTGGTTGCTTCAAAACTGGCATCGATTCGCCAGTCAGCATCGATTCATCTACGGTTGTTTTACCTTCGCAGACTTCGCCGTCTACCGGAAATTTTTCACCGGGTAAAACTTGCAGCCATTCTCCGACTCGGACGCGATCGGCTGGAATTTCAATGTATTGTGGATTGTAGACCGCAGATGTCGAGTTTGCAGGCAATTCTTGAGAGTCCAAATCTAAAATCGGGAGTTTAAAATCAACTAAGCGGGCTGTCGCTGGTTGCAGTGCGATTAAAGCTTGCAAAGCTGATGCAGCGCGCCGTCTGGCTTGCTGTTCGAGAGTTTTGCCCAACAAGATAAAGCCCAAAAGCATCACCGGTTCGTCAAAAAAGCACTCCCATCCCATCCGTGGAAACAGCAGCGCCGCGTTGCTAGCCGTGTAAGCCGTGACAGCGCCTAAAGCTACCAAAGTGTTCATGTTTGGTGCGTTTCGCCACAAACTGCGACAGCCGTCAACGATAATCGGGCGGCCAGGTAGCAGCAATGCGAGGGTGGCGAGTCCCCAGTGAAACCAAATGTTGCTGAGAATTGGGGCTTTGGTGCCGAGTATGTGTCCTAAACCGGATAGAATAATTAGGATGAGGGCGATCGACAATTGATTGATTTGCTGTCGAATTTCTTGTCGCCGCCGTTCAATTGCCGCCGCTTCTGCTTCCCGCTGATTTTCACCTAAACGAGACTGAGTGGGAAATCCGTTATCAGTCAACTTTTTTGCTAAAGAATCTGCATCGACAGCGCCCGGTTGACACTCAACGGTTGCGACTTCTACAGCTAAGTTAACGCAAGCAGAAATTACGCCTGAATGCTGCATGAGTTGGCGTTCAACTGCTTTGGCGCAACCCGCACATTTCATCCCGCTGACATCGAAAGTAACAAGTTCGGGCGGCGGAGATTCTTTAATTGGGATGATTTCTGATTGATTTTCGGGGAGTGTTTTGTGAAGAAATTGCATTTATTTTTTCGGTATTGATTAGAATGTTTTGGTGAGAACAGAAAGTGTTTAATATCAATTTCCTCAGCATCAGAATTATTCATCTTTCTCTTCTCTCCCTCTGCGTCCTCTGCGTTCTCTGCGGTTAAATCATTCCGATACAACCGGAATTGATATAATGCACAGCCTAGACAAATGCCTATATTTTTATCATAGATAAATTTTCTGGCATCTTCCGAAAGTGTTATTTTTTTTTAATTCTTATTAATCGCAGGCAGTTGCAACCGTTTCGCCTACTTGATACAATCATGGAATTGGTTAGTTAGTATCCAGTTTTGATTTAACGCATTTAGCTATGACAGAAGCAGATAAATTTTATATTGTCAAACGTCCTGCTGGTAATTGCGAGATTTTGCCCATAGCCCAATTAGAAGCACAAAACCCTACTATTATTGAACAGTGGGGCCCTTACGATTCTGCTGAAGATGCGATCGCCCGTCGCACCGGATTAATTCGCGCTGGTAAATGTCAACCGCAATAAACGAACTTGGAAGGACTAAAGTCCTTACTACGAACCTGGTTTGTAGTGAGGACTTCAGTCCTTCTTTACAGGTTTGTAGTGAGGACTTCAGTCCTTCTTTACAGGTTTGTAGTGAGGACTTCAGTCCTTCTTTACACAGTCCTTCTTTACAGGTTTGTAGTGAGGACTTCAGTCCTTCTTTACTGAAGTTTTTATGACTAAAAACTACTTAGATTTAGCAGGTACCGCACTCGGTTTAGGCTGGGCCGCAGCGGGCTTAGAAGGCGTCGCCTGCGGTTTCGACTCAGCCTTACTATCTCCTGTTTTACCAGTAACTTTATTGGTCAAAATTTCCAAAGCTTTCGCGTACTGCGGATCTGCCGTCGTAGCAATTTTATCGCGATCGCGCCGCAAATCCTGTTTTTGAGCGTCAGTGAGTTCAACCACAACATCCGGTTTAATTCCCATGTGATTGATATCAGTGCCATTGGGAGTAAAATACTTGGCAATTGTCACGGCCAAACCGGCACCATTTCCCACACCGCGTACCGACTGAACCAAACCCTTACCAAACGTTTTTGTTCCCACCAAAACCGCGCGCTTGTTGTCTTGCAAAGCACCGGATAGAATCTCGCTAGCACTTGCTGAACCGCCATCTACAAGTATAACCAAGGGTTTGTCGGTGATCTCTCCTTTGTTTGCGGTTTGTCGATCGGCCTCACCGACGCGATCGACCGTAGAGACGATCGTACCTTCTTTGAGCCACATCCGAGCAATTTCAATACTGCCGTAGAGCAAGCCACCAGGATTGGAACGCAAGTCTAGAATATAGCCTGCCACCTTTTTCTGTTCCAAATCCTTAATTGCCGATCGCATTTCCGATGCAGCGTTCGCGCTAAACTGATTTAAGCGAATATAACCGATTTCGCCGATCGGGCTTTTCTGCACCGACTTCCGCACGGGATGAATTTCAATTTTAGCGCGTTTCAGCTTAAAATCTATTTCCTTGTTGCCCCGCAAAACAGTCAGCGTCACCTCAGTATTAGCCTGGCCGCGAATCAAACTTACCGCTTGATTCGTATCCATACCTTCGGTAGTTTTGCCGTCAATCTTAGTAATGATATCTTTTGCTAGAATACCAGCAGTAAAAGCAGGAGTATCTTCAATGGGAGAAATCACCACCAACTTCTTAGTTTTCTCATCTTGAGTCAACTGAATCCCAACTCCTGTCAATTCCCCAGAAGTTTCAACCTGCATATTTTTGAACTCTTCCGGGTTCATAAACCGCGTATAAGGATCGTCCAGCTTCTTCAGCATTTCTCGAATTGCTTTATAAGCTTCCTCATCGCTAGTATAAGTCCGGTTCAAATAATCATTCCGCACCGCTTTCCAGTCAACCTGGTTAAAAGTGCCATCAACATAACTTTTGTCAATAATCTGCCAAACTTCATCAACCAACTCTTTAGGACTTCCCCTAAAAGAAGCCAGGGATTTAGAACTGCAACCAGTGTTGGCAAGAGTTGCAGCAGTGAGTAACACCGCTGCTGCACTTAGAACAAGCCCTCGTTTTGTTATAACCATTTGTCTGACGCGCGGGAGGAAAAGAGTTCAGAATAATCACGCCCAATCTAACACAGGCAAGGCTCGGTCGGATTTTGGATACATATTTATTCAACTTTGCCGAGTTGTATAGCCCGTAGGGCGTGCACCGCGCACCGATTGATATAGCCCGTAGGGCGTGCACCGCGCACCGATTGATATAGCCCGTAGGGTGTGCACCGCGCACCGATTGATATAGCCCGTAGGGCGTGCACCGCGCACCGATTGATATAGCCCGTAGGGCGTGCACCGCGCACCGATTGATATAGCCCGTAGGGCGTGCACCGCGCACCGATTGACTCTTTGTCCCACCGAATAACACCCATCGATCGGCATTTCAGCGTCTTGATGCCGTAAAACCAAGCTTCTCAAGCAATTTTACTTGATTAAAGCCTGAAAAATCCGAAAGTCAAATAGTCAAGCGGCGCGCAGTGCACACCCTACTGTAGTCTTCTGTTATTCAGGTTCAACCCAGCGATCGTCCGACTTAATCAAATTAATCAATTCTGCCACACCTTCAGACTCAGGAACCTTCTTAATCTCATCGCGGCCGCGGTACAGAGAAATATAACCCGGTTGCTTCCCGACATAGCCGTAATCAGCATCAGCCATTTCCCCCGGGCCATTGACAATACAGCCCATCACTGCAATGTCCAAACCAGTGAGATGCTTCGTCGCCTCTCTCACTTGATGTAACACTTCCTCCAAATTAAACAAAGTGCGGCCGCAGGAAGGACAAGCCACATACTCAACCATCGTTTTCCGCAATCCCAAAGCTTGCAGAATGCTGTAGCAGACAGGAATCTCCTTTTCCGGGGCCTCTGTTAGCGAGACGCGGATAGTATCGCCGATACCGTCAGCCAACAGCGGTGCGATACCAGCCGTGGATTTGATGCGCCCGTATTCGCCGTCGCCAGCTTCCGTAACGCCCAAATGCAGCGGGTAATCCATCCCCAATTCGTCCATCCGGTGCGCCATCAAGCGGTAAGCAGCCACCATCACCGGCGCGCGGGAGGCTTTCAGGGAAATCACTATGTTGCGAAAGTCCAGGGATTCGCAAATTCTGATAAATTCCAGGGCGGATTCCACCATGCCTTCCGGGGTGTCGCCGTAGGTAAACAGCATCCGTTCAGCGAGGGAACCGTGATTGACGCCGATTCGCAAAGCTTTGCCTTGGTCTCGCAGGGAAATCACCAGAGGTTCCAGGGTTTCGCGGATTTTTTCGCCAATTTCCGCGAATTCGGAGTCGGTGTATTCGCTTCTGTCGGCTTTCGGCTTCTCGAACACGTAAAGCCCCGGATTGATTCTCACTTTGTCTACGTGTTTGGCCACTTCCAGCGCAATTTTCATCCCGTTGTGGTGGACATCGGCAACCAGGGGCACGGGTTGGTAGGTTTCGTGCAGTTTTTGCTTAATTTCGGCTAAAGCTTTGGCGTGGGCCATGCTGGGCACGGTAACGCGGACGATTTCGCAGCCTATCTCGTGCAAGCGCCGTATTCCTGCGACCGATCCGTCGATGTCGAGGGTGTCTTCGTTAATCATCGATTGTACGACGACTGGGTTGCCTCCGCCGATCGTGATGCTGCCGACTTTGACGGGACGGGTTTTGCGGCGTTTGATGGTGGTGTCGAATACTGGTTGGCTAGATGCGGTTTTAGTTGGATTGGGCAGAGTTTGCATAATTGATTGGTAGAGTTTTGTTACGAAGGTCTATAAAATTGTGTCTGCTGTTTTTTAGGTTGCCATAGAAATGACCTGTTTGGACAAACAGGTTTATCGAACTAAAAGCCAACCATCACCGGGAAGGCGAACTGAAGTTGAGCCGGTGGAACTAAACCCAACCTACAAAATACAGTTAAGATACAGGCTAGGCTGAGATAAACCTTGATATTGGTTGGCGGTGAGGAGAATGGTTTGGACACCGGGGCAGCGGTTAAATGGCGATCGGTATATTATTGAAGGCGAGTTAGGTCAGGGTGGCTTTGGCGTCACGTACCTAGCGAAGAAAGCGCAAAACCGGCAGCGGGTTGTCATCAAAACGCTGAAAGACGACTTATTGAGCGATCGACATTTTGCCCGGTATCGGGACAAATTCCGGGATGAGGCGCTACTGCTATCTTTGTGCAAACATCCCAATATTGTGCAAATAGAAAACTATTTCATTGATGGTAATTTGCCTTGTATTGCGATGGAATATGTGGCAGGGAAAGATTTGTGGAAATTGGTAGAAAAGCGCGGTATCCTGTGGGAAACCGAAGCTTTAAACTACATCCGCAAAGTGGCAGAAGCGGTAATAGTAGTTCACGAAAAAGGTTTGCTACATCGGGATATCAAGCCACAAAACATTATGGTACGCGACAATTTTGATGCAGTTTTGATTGACTTTGGTTTGGCACGGGGTTTTATTCCAGATCGCACTCAGCAAATGACTGTTGGATTAACACATGGTTTTGCGCCTCCCGAACAGTACGGGGAAATCGGCAGATTTGCTAAGTACACAGATGTTTATGCTCTGGCGGCAACGCTATACTATTTGCTAACGAAAACACCACCAACTCCTGCATTTATGAGGGCTTTAAATTATTCTTTAAAGCCGCCGTTTCAGATTAATCCTAATATTAGTGATGCGGTGCATCGGGCAATTCTTAAAGGGATGGAAATGGATGAGACAAAGCGCCCTCAGTCGGTTCAAAAATGGTTGGCTATGCTTCCCCAATCCCCCGGCAATCGGGGGCAAAGAGGGGGTGTTTTGCCAACGATTCCTAGCCCGCAGCCACAGCCGCAACCTATAAATTTGATTTCAGCAAAAGAAGGAGTGGATTATCGTAAACTCGATCGGCTGTTGGCTCGCGGAAAGTGGAAAGAGGCGGATGAGGAAACGGCAATAAAAATGCTGGAAGTAGCGGGGAGAACAAAGGATGGCTGGCTGAGGGGTGAAGATATCGATCGATTTCCCTGTGCAGACTTGCGAACTATTGACCAACTTTGGGTAAAATACAGTAATGGACGTTTCGGCTTTTCGGTACAGAAACGCATCTATGAAAGTCTGGGGGGAACTGGGAAAGATGATGAGAAAATTTGGAAAGCTTTTGGCGATCGGGTAGGTTGGCGCGTGAATAAAGAATGGTTGTACTACAACGATCTAAAATTTAACACCAAAGCACAAGAGGGGCACCTCCCAAGAATGGGTTTGAGTGTGGGGGGGAGGTTTGGACTGTTGCGGATTAGGGTGGGGTACTCTTCTCTCGCGTCGAGACTTGTAGAGTGTAACATCTAAGGGTTACAGGGTTTCGTGAAGATTTATGACAGAGGCTTAAACCACGAAACTGCGCCACTTCTAGGTTTCCGATACCTGGCACTGGCCGGACTCAAATAAAAGGCTACCAGCGACACTAATTGTTAACATAATGTTTGATGTCGAATGAACTTTCAAATTATCGGAAACATTACTAATATTCAAACAATAGCAGTTGGCAACTCAATTCGGGAAGTAGAACGTTTGCAGAAAAATTATGGCAATGGACGTTGGAGAAAACTCAAAGGAATTGCAACAATTATCTTGACTGATGGTACAGCCTGCGAAGCTGAGTTACATTGGTACGAAGCACACGGCATTGGAAAAAAAGAAATCAAAATCAAATATATTTTATAGGAGGAGTTATGAATCCCCATAACTTAGAAACACAATTTGTAGTTTGCATTAACAATCAAGACTATCAAGCATCCTTGGAAGTGCGAAAGATTTATCAAATCATACCGGATAATCGCGCTGCGGAACATCAATTTATCCGAGTTATTGATGAATCCGGCGAAGATTATTTGTATCCAGTTACATATTTTGTGCCCATCGCATTGCCGAAAGCCGTAGAAGCAGTATTTGCATAGGAGAAATTAACAATGCTATCTGTAGAAAAATGCCCAATTTGCGGCGGTGAAATAGTTATCAAAGAAGTTGATAAAATTTTACGGGGCGGCAAGCATACTGCTATCTTAAAAGTATCCGCTGAAGTTTGCCTAAGCTGTGGAGAACGGTTGTACTCTGTGGAAACAGTTAGGAAATTTGCCAAAATTAGACAGCAATTGCAGCGAGAAGAGACTCAAGAATTTCAAGCGATGGGGCAATCTTTTCGCGTTGGGTAAGTTATATGATAAAAATTCTGCTTTGAGTAATTGGCAAACCTAGAAGCACAAAATCCTGTTTCGTAACAGTTTCTCTACAATGCAAAACTTAACTCAATTAACTCAGCTTGAATTAGTGCTCCTTGCATTGGTAGCGAGAGGTCAAGGAAAGTGGAGTTGGTACGAACTCGCAAAGCAACTTTCTTATCGAGATGTACCGCGAGAACCTGACATGATGGTTGTCTTAAAAAAACTGGCTGCTGATGGCTTAGTTAAACGATATATCGAAACAGGTTCGTGGCGCGACAGATGGGAATTGACGGCCCAAGGATCGATTTTGATGACAGACGCAACCGTTTATGAACTCACTACTTTATCCGAATATGAAGTTTAACTTACCAACCAAATTTGTAGTTTGCATTAACGATCGAGACTATCAAGCATCCTTGGAAGTCCGAAAAATCTATCGCATCATACCCGATAATCGCGCTGCGGAACATCAATTTATCCGAGTTATTGATGAATCCGGCGAAGATTATTTGTACCCAGTCGCATATTTCGTGCCGATAGAATTGCCGAAAGCTGTAGAATTAGGTGGGCTGGGGGCGGGTTTATGAAATTTTGCGTTTTGTCCGATAATTTTTGGCGAACCCGCCGCTACAAACTGCTGTTCATCCAACCGCAGCATCTAACCACGTAATTAAATCCTCTTCACTTGTAAAATCCAATAAAGCTTCTCCCAAATCGTCTAACTGTGCCGCAGATAACCCCTGGATGCGAGTTTGAACTTCCATTGTAACATCACCTACCCGCCGCACAATCTGACGCATAATTAATCCTATTTCCCCCTCAATTTTACCCCTTTCGATTCCCTGTTCAATTCCTTGTTCAATTCCTTGTTGTATTCCCTGTTCAATCCCTTGTTGAAGTCCTTGTTGTATTCCTTGTTGTATTCCTTGTTGTATTCCCCTTTGAATACCAATCTCTATCCCTTTTGTCACAGAACCTAGTTGGTCTTGGATAAACATTTCTCGCTTGTCTACATCATTTAATTCGTCGAGGGTCAAATTTGCTCGGTTGGCAATTCCCATGGCGGTATTAATCTCTGCAACTGACCCCAAGGTCTCTGGTACTACTTCCAATGAGGGTGCGTTTTTCATGAAGTAAATCCATTTTTCGGGCAGGGTTTCGAGTTCATTCAATTCTTTTTTGAATTTGGGTAACTCGACAAACACTAATTTGATTTCGCAGTTGGGATAGACGAATTTTTCTTCGGTTTCTGTGAATTCAAAGTGGGAAATTAGTTTGTCGCTGTTTTCAAATAAGATGAAGTCGGTGATGGTTAATGCAATGACTGGTTTTAATCTTAAATAACCTTCTCCGGCTTTGAGTTGAGTTGAATAGGTTTTGGCGGCGTTGTACACGACTCGTTTTTCAAAGGCGGCTACGTTGAGTACCTGCATTTCGACTATTACGGTTTTGTTTCCGGTAATCTTGGCTTTGACATCTAGGTAGGTGTCTTTTAATCCTGTGATGCTTCCGGCTGAATAAGGGTCAATTATTTCTATTTCTTCGATTGTGGATTCTCCGTTATACAGCATTGCATTTAGGAAGCTGATTAAAATTTCTGGATGTTCTGAAGATGCGAAGATTTTTTTGAATGCAAAGTCTGTTTTGGGGCTGATGAAACGCATATATTTTATAATTTTTTGTGAACCGCAGAGGGCGCAGAGGACACAGAGGAATAAAAAGAGTAAAGATGAGGAATTAGGGCGGGTATGGACACCGCCCTAATAAATTATTTAAGTTCAGCTATTAGCCTGTGGCTTGAGTTGTTGTTACAGGTGACATAACTAGCTTTCCAGTTATATCCATTGTGGCCAGTTTCAACACTTCGTTAAATGCTAAACCCCGAATTTTGAGTTCCCACCGAATGCCTTTTGCTTTCATCCGCTTGGCTTTTCGCATATCGACATCCGCAGCTTTTTGATGCAGCAGCAAATATTTCATTGCTGCTGTGGCTTCTACTTTTGTGGGATATGCAATGTAGGTGATAAATCCGCCTTCCCAATGGTTGGCGTTGCGGATGCTGCTGATAGTCGCTACTCTCGGACTAAATCGGTTCCAGTATAGGTCGCTGTAGCCGATCGCCTGTGTGTTCGCTTGGAGTTGATTTGCCATTTGACTTAACTCCCATAACCTTGTGTGCGGGGTTGGCAGTACCGTTTTGGTTTTGCTATTTATATTATAGCAAATTAATGCGGAATGGGAATGGGAATTTGGGATTTTTTAATATCCGTTTGCGATCCTAATTTACGAAATTTTTGTTACAGTTTTTGACCTGATATTATGCTATGTCAATTATTTGTACAATGGTTTGATTGTTGGGAATGCAAATCCTCAATAAGAAGGACTAAAGTCCTCACTACGAACCAATTTCTCTGTCAATTATTTGTACAATGGTTTGATTGTTGGGAATGCAAATCCTCGGGAAGAAGGACTAAGGACTAAAGTCCTCACTACGAACCAATTGCTTAAAATCTTAATTCGTATTCGGCGGTGACTCGATTGTCTCCTTGGAAATTGGTGGAACCTCTGAGCAATATTTTGTCGTTTAAACGATACCGCACGTTGAATTCTGTTGGCTGATTTGCTGACAATACTCGAATGATTGATGCTGAAAGATTGCGCGTGATGTCGGCCCCAACTTCTAAGCCTATACCGAGGGAACCTGCACCGGATGCGGCCGATGAACTGGAGGTGGCTGTTTGTCCTTCGTTTCCTCTAATTCGTGTCGGAAATAACCTAAATTCGCTCAATCCTGTGGCGTTGGTAACGACTGATTGCAGGTTGTTGAATAATCCGGCACCGGCTAAATTGGCGATCGCCAGCGTACTGTCTCCCTGTCCTAATGTTTGCACGAAACTGCCGCCTAATAGCGCTACAATCTCTGTGGACGATCGACTCGGAGAACTCCTCAACTCCAGATTTTCGGCCAACCCAGAGGCTTTACCCTTGACTAGCGCTTGAATTCGCACACTCCGCACGCTACCGAAACTTGTCGGTTCGTCGGCTATTTCAGAGGCGACAGATGTTCCCGGAGTGCGAAACCGCGAGACTTCTTGTACCGATGTTGCTAATCTCACGTCCAATGTCGGATCGAGTCCTTGTGTTGGTACAAAGGTAGCTGTTTGTGGATATCCTTTGTCAAGCTTAAACTGCGTTGTAAACAAATTCACCGAGCCCGAAGTCAGCCGAATCGTACCCGCAGGGCGAATATCGTCTAAAGTTCCATTCACCGTCAAAGCCCCTGTCGCCTGAAAATTCAATATCGGTGCACTCGTTACCCGCACTCCCCGGCCCAATTTTAGTTGCAAATCGTTTAATCCAACTTCAAAGGAAGGGGAAGCGGAAGTCGCAGTCGGAGTCGCAGGAGAAGTAGAAACCTCAGTCGGAGTCGTAGGGGAAGATGTCGCAGGGGGGGAATCGGAAGAAACTAACTTAGTTCCGCCACCGGCGCTGGGGAGAAATACTTCGCCGTCGTACAGTTCAATGTTACCGCTCAACTGCGGCCGCAAAGCTGTTCCGGTTGCTTGAACTTGACCGACTGCGCCGCCGCGATACAATCCTCTGAGATTCAATCCCAGTTTATCTAGATTGACGGCCAAAGGATTCGCTGCATCGACATCGCCCTCCGCAAAGGGTACAGATAATGGAATCACGCCCTGGGCTACAACTTCCCCTTTACTCAATTGTCCCCGAATTTGTTCTACCCGAATTCGATCGCCCTCAAAGCGCACTGCCCCAGTCAGCCCTGTAATCGGTTCTGGGAAAGCCCGCGCCCGGACGGTTGCATTTTCAAAATTGGCGATTCCTTCCGCTACAGGCTGTTGCAGCGTCCCTCCGACGCGAATTTGTACCTGTCCCTTGCCGTTCACCCAGGCAACTTGGGGAGTCAAGACATTAATAACTGCCAAACCTTCATTCTGCAAATTTGCCCTGAAATCTATTTGATTGTTGTCGGGTTTTACAGAAGCAAACGGTAACTCAAAAGGCAAACTTCCCTGCACTTCAATTGGTTCGGTTTGAGTCACCAAAGCGCTACCGCCAAAGTTGACCCGGGCGTTGCTGTAACTGAAACTGCTGTCGGCTTTTTTGATCGGTTCTCCGTTTAGCGTTCCGTCAAGCAAACTTAATTCGCCGGTGGCTTGCGGATTTTCTAAACTTCCGGCTAAGTTTGCCCGCAAATTTAAGTTTCCGGTTACGTCCACAAAGGGCAATTCGATTAGTTTTGCTAACTCTTCCACGGGTACATTTTCTACCCGCAACTGCCCGGATTGAGCTTTTTGCCCGAGTTGTCCCGAAAACCCGATCGCACTTTTGCCCGATCGAATTTCCAGAGGCAAAACAGTTAAAATCCCGTCCTGAAAACTGCCCTCAATGCTGAACTGTTCGGCGACATATTTTCCCCACTGCCAATTATCGCCTTTGACGTTAAATTGAGCTTGCACGCCTGTTCGGAGAGAACCTGCGACTGCAATTTCGCCTCCAAAAGTTCCCTGCAATTGAGATAAAACCGGCAATTTTTCTGATTGTTTCACAGCCTGTTGTTGCTGCAAGATTACTTCGATTTCTGCCAAGCGGCGCAACTGTTCGATTAACGGGGCTTCCGGTTCTCCGACTGCTACAGTTTGCACGTCGCCGCTGTTACCGTAAACGGGAGGTTTTAAGCCTCGGGCTAAATCTCCTAAATTGAAATACTGCAAAGCTGCTAAAACTTGCTGCAAATTCCCCTGCTGGATGTTAACTTTCCCGGCAAATTCGGGATTGGCGCCTGCTTTGACGTTGCCGGAAATGGAGTATTGACCGGTACCTTGGCGGAAAATGCCGTTTGTGAGAGTGGCGCTGCCGTTAGCATAGCTGAATTCGGCTTGGAAACTGTCACCTTTAATGTAGCCGATCGCTGGTTGGGCGATCGCAATTTGTCCGTTGGCTTGCAAAGTCGCTGGATTTAACGGCATCTTCCAACCGGGCACGTTGACTTGTCCCGAAACAGTACCGGTTATCGGCCCCAAACCTGCTTCTTTTCCCGGTGAGAGATTCAACGCAGCCAGGGGGAAATCGCTTAAATTAACTCGCAAAGTTTCGCCCTCAGCTTGGCCGCGGGCTACTGATTCCCCGCGTTTAACTAAAAAAGATGTCGGCAAAAACGACTGATTTAAAGCGACTTCGATTTTGTCTTGGACGCCAGCCAAACGCAAATCTACACTTTTATCCGAACTCGCAGTCACTTTCCCCGCCAGTACCGAGTCAAAAGCGACTTCATTTACTGCTAAATTCCGCACTTCCACGTCGCCAACTAAACTCAGGGCGGCGAGGGTTCCGGTGAGGCGCCCCGTGAAATCGACATTGCCGCGCACAGGCTGATTTTTCTCTGAAGCATTTTTGACACCAATTGGTGTCAAAAATGCCAACTGTTCTGCTGGCAAGGCTTCCAGGTTAAAATTGGAGAGTTTTACATCCAAATCTAGATTGGAAATTGAGGGTAATCCTTTCCCAGCCAACTCAACGCCGACAAATCCGCTGGCTGTCAAACCCCGAGTTGCAGCTTGTTCTACTTCTATCCGTTTGCCGTCCCAATTAAATATGGCATCAAAAGGTTGTTTGAGAAACGGCAATTCTGAGATGCGGAAACTGCCGCCGGCGCGAACAGTTTGCGCCGAAGCAGCAGCAATCGGGCCGGATAAATTGACATTCCCGTTAAACAGTCCTCGCAGTAAGGGGAGATTTTGGGCTTGGGAAACTAAACCTCCGGCTTGCAAGCTTTGGCGCTGGGCTTCAAAGGCTTTCTGGAAGCGACTTAGGGCGATTTGGTCGCCTTCTATTGACGCGCGCCAATTCCCCGATTGCGCGCTACCTGTGGCGCTGACAATTCCGCCGCCGTTGGCTAGTCGAATTTGTCCGTCGCCGTTGGCTGTGATGCCGTTGGCTGTGAGATTATCTGTATTTCCCACAATTCGGAGTTTGCCATCGAGGGTTCCGGCAATTTCTCGCGGTAAATTGGTTGTTAGCAAACCTGTTTGTTTGAGGGTTTGTTCTAAGTTGCTGACTGTAACTCCGTTGGTTTCCAGCAATGCTTCTAAGTTGCCGTTTTCTAATTTTGCCGCAGTATCGATCGCCCCGAGCCGATCGACCAAAATTCGTCCTTCCCCGCTAGCACGAATTCCTTTAGCTGTCAAGTTATCCAAACTGCCCGATGCTTGGTATTGGCCGTTAACTCTGCCGTCAAATCCTTTAGGTAAAGTCGCCGTGAGAGTAAACAGTTGGAGGTTGCGGACTGTTTGTTCTAAGCGACTGAGAATAACTCGATCGAGATCCGCGACAGCTTGCCATTGTCCAGCATCTAATTTTCCCTTAAAATCAACCGTACCGTCGGCAATATTTAATTTACCGCTGCTGTTGACAGCTATATCGGCTGATTTGTCAAGACTTCCCGCTGCTTGAATTTGATTCGATATTTGACCGTCAAGGGATTTTAGATTTTGGATTTTGGATTTTAGATTGCTATATTGTTCTTGCTTTTCGGGATTGAATGCGGAAGCCGCATCTAACAGCGGCAATCCTAAATTTACCAGGCTGCTGAGGTCAGTGCGATCGGTTTCTGCGGTTCCTTGCCAATTTCCCGCTGCCAATTCTCCTTTAAAATTGACATTGCTGCCACCGAGATTTAGTTTGCCGCTACCGTTGAGATTAATTGCGCTAGCCGTCAAATTGTCAAGACTTCCCGAAGCGGTAAATTGACTCGATAACTGGCCGTCGATCGATTTTAGATTTTGGATTTTGGATTTTAGATTGGCAGGTTGCTGATTTTCGGGATTGAAGGCGGAAGCTACATCTAACAGTGGTAGTGTTAAATCTACCAGGCGGCTGAGGTCAGTGCGATCGGTTTGTGCGGTTGCTTGCCAGTTTCCGTCTGTCAATTCTGCTTTGAGATTGACACTGCTGTCGGCAATATTGAGTTTACCGTTGGTGCTAAGATTGATTGCGCTAGCGGTTAAATTGTCAACATTTCCCGCAGCTTGAAATTCTCCGGCTAGCTGGCCGTCCAACGATTTTAGATTTTGGATTTTGGATTTTAGATTGTCGAGATTTGCGGCGGGTGATGTGTTATAATTTGATGTGGCTAAGAACGGCAAGCCAATATCAATTAAGCGATTGAGAGCAACTTTTTCGGTTTTGCCGGAAGCTTGCCAGCGGCCGGATTCTAGTTTGCCATTAACATCAACTATACTGTCAGCAACATTTAGCGTTCCTTTGCCGCTAGCATAAATACCATTTAAACTCAAATCGTCCAGAGTTCCCGCTGCTTCGGCGGTGCCGCTGAACAAACCTGCTAATTCAGGAGGTAAATTAAGTCCGGGAATCAGTGGCTGCAAACTTTTCAATGCCACGCGATCGCCCTTTAGTATAGCTTCCCACTGACGGTCTTGGATCGCCGCATCCACATTCACCGCAGCATCGCCAATTTTGACAACCGTATTTTGCAAATCCGCCGTATTACCTCCGGCGCGAATTTCGCCACTAGCCGGAAAAGTCCCTTGCAGTGCTTGCCATTGAGCTCGGGCTTGGATATTATTTAACGGCCCGAAAACTTGAGCTTTGGCGGACACACTACCAATTTTAACAGCAGCGGGAATCGGGAGAGCGTAAATTTGGGCGATCGCATCTCCCGGCAGATTTTCCGCTTGCAAATCGAACACCAAACCCGATCGCGAATTCTCACTTCCCAAGGCGAGATCTACTTCACCTTTCCCGCTAATTTTACCGCCCGCCGCCGGCACCACTAAGATATCGCTCAAAGTCAAAGCTAAAGAGGACAACGGCACAGTTGACGGTGGAGAATTCGGCGCTGGAGTTTGAGCGATTCTCCCGCGTTCTAGTTTGAAATTAGTGCTAATATTGTTTAATTGCAGGCGATCGACCGTAGCGGGTTTGGTCGAGGCGATCGCACCTGCCAGCACTGGATTTGCAACGGTTCCAGTCAGCTTAGCATCCGCCTTCACTTCTGTGGCAACTGCGATCGGCAACACGACTTTCTGCCCTAACTCTGTCTCCACCGCACTGATAATATTTGCCACGGCTACCGGTTGCACGTTAGTTATCAGATTGAAACTCGCTTGTTCGGTATTAAAATTAGCTCCAGTGGCAACTGTTCCTGCTATTTGAACTGGAATTAAACCGTAATTAGCTGTGAGACTATCGACAATTAAATTAGTTCCCTGAAACCGCAATTGACCGCTACCATTTTGGACAATCTGTTTCAGCGGATTGATATTTGCTTGCACTCCTGCAAAACTCGCCGTTCCTGTAATTCCAGATAATTTATTGTCTCGCACTTGCACAGTTAAATTGCTATTTGCCAGACCTTTTTGTAGAGAAATGCCGGAAAGTTTCAGCAAGCGGGCGAGGTCTGACAAAGGTAAGTTTTGCGATTGCAGCAGCACGTTAGTTTGAGCCGCAGGCAATAGAGAATCAGCCTTGACTGCAAAATTGTCATTATTGGTAAACTGACCGTTAAGTTCGTAGAGAACGCGCTGATTTTGCTCGCGAAATAAAGCGCTGCCATTTTTGAGACTTACAGAAATTGGCGCCGAAGTTTTTTGTCCGACTGCGGGACTAGGCACTAAAACTGCACCGGCATTTTCAACTCGAATTGCTTCAATTTCAGTTTTAAATAAACCCGCAGGTTTTTTGTCCTGGGTGGGAATATTAACCCAGCGGCCTTCTGCATCCTGTTCGATATAAGCGCTGGGTTTAACTAAGGTAATATCTAGTTTGAGAGTGCGGTTGAACAGCAGCGGCAAAATTGAAAATTTCACTTCCACTGCTTCTGCAGAAGCGTAATCGGGATCGATCGCAGTTGTCGGTACGCTCGATCGACCAAACCGCAAACCGATCGGAGAAAATCGCTCCAAAGGTCCGATTTCCACTGGCCGCTTCAGTGTCTGACTGACCTCAGAGGCCACAATCGGAGCTAATTTTTTCTGCACCCACTCCCGTGCGGCCACCGCCCCAACCAGGCCGAGAATGCCCGCTCCCGTACCGCTAAGCAGCAGGATACGCCACCAGCGGCGTCCTGGACGGGGTGCGAGTTGTTTTTTGTCATCGTCGGAGTTAGTCATGGGTGTTTCTCAAAGCTTGTGAGAATTCAGGAATTGAGGACATCAGTCGATTTGAGAGAGGAAGTTCGGCAACGGATTATGTAGCGGATGTAACAGATGTAACGGATGTAACGGAGCTCACGCAGAAGGAAGAATCAATAAAAGTTCACGTTTGGCCAATGCGAGAACGTCCTAACCGTCTTCGTGGTGCTATATAACTTTTTTTGATTCGATCGCGCGGTTTCTGTCTTTGCTAGACTCATAACTGAGCTTGGAAGTGCCGATCGCACAATCAAACTTCAATATTCACCCCCTCCCATGTCGCACAGACTCCAGAAATCTTTACTAAACTTAATCTAAAATCGTCACACCTCGTACAACCGACAGTCAATCTAAAATCTAAAATCTACAATCTAAAATCGCCACACCTCGTACAACCGACAGTCAATCTAAAATCTAAAATCTAAAATTTAAAATTGCCCGATCGCTTCTAAGATAAAAAAACGGTGGTTAAGAAGGTCTTTAAAACTTATGCGAGTGTTCGTCTTACTCTTCAATGCCCGCACCGAGAATGAGGGAATTCACACCATTCAACTCGGCGATCGCAACAAAGTTCTGATGTTTGAGTCAGAAGACGACGCCACACGCTTTGGCGTGATGTTGGAAGCTCAGGATTTCCCGGAACCCGCTGTCGAGGCGATCGACGATGAAGAAATTAAGGAGTTCTGCGATAGTGTTGATTATGATTGGGAACTGGTGCCGGCGGGCGCGCTAGCGATTCCGCCAGAAGACAATGTAGCACAGACTCAGTGGCAGGCCGAGGGGCAGTCGCAACCGGAGTCACAGCCGGAGTCGGATTCTGAGGTTTCTCAAGACGAACTCGATTCTATGCGCCGCCGACTCGAAGGACTTTTGTAATCACGAAGGAAGAAGGAAGAGGGAAGAAGGAAGAGGTTCGAGGGAAGACGGAAGAGGGATAAATTTGATATCTCCTTTGCATTCTCAATCCTAGACTAAATTTCTAGATACAGGCTTCCAGGCTGAAGCTGGGACTCTGTATGTCTCCTGACTCTGCCCGCCAAAGCCCAAAATTGCCAAAACACCGTTAATAACTGAGAAAAAATGAAGAATTTGGAAGAACGGGGGCACCTGCTGACGGAACAGGTGAATGCCAACAGCGCGAATTTAGACCAACTCAGCTCGATCGAATTAGTAGACTTGTTCAACCGGGAAGATGCCCAAACCTTAAATGCGATCGCCCGTGCCCGCGAACAGTTAGCCCGGGCGATCGACATCGGCGCCGAATCTCTGCGTCAAGGAGGCCGCCTGTTTTACGTCGGTGCGGGTACTTCCGGGCGTTTGGGGGTGCTCGATGCCGCCGAGTGTCCCCCCACCTTCTGCACGCCGCCAGAACTCGTACAGGGCATAATTGCCGGGGGTGCAGGGGCTTTGGTGCGGAGCTCGGAGGATTTGGAGGATCGGGCTGAAGATGGGGCTGAGTCGATCGCCCACCGTCACATTAACAATCTCGATGTGGTTGTCGGGATTACGGCTGGAGGTACAACGCCCTTTGTAGCGGGGGCTTTGCAGGCGGCGCGCCAGCGGGGGGCGAAAACTGTGTTTATCGCCTGCGTACCCGTGGAACAAGTGAGTTTTGAGGCTGATGTGGATATTCGGTTGTTGGTTGGCCCGGAGATAGTGGCGGGTTCGACGCGGTTGAAAGCTGGCACTGTGACAAAAATGGCTTTGAATATTCTTTCGACTGGCGTAATGGTGAAGCTGGGGAAGGTTTACGGCAATCGGATGGTTGATGTGGCGGTTACTAATAAGAAATTGCGCGATCGGGCGGTGCGGATGTTGCAGGATTTAACTGATTTGGGCCGGGATGAAGCGGGTTTTTTGTTGGAAAAAAGCGGCAAGTCTGTAAAGCTGGCTTTGATGATGCACTGGACTAATTTGGAGAAGGAAGAGTGCGATCGAATTTTGGGCGAATTTAAAGGCAATTTGCGATCGGCTGTAGCATCAATACAATTGTAGATTTGAGCGATCGTAGGGTGCGTCGCCGAGCGAAAATCCCTCGCCTTGCATACCGACAATCTCAAAGCGACGCACCTGTTGCTAGGCGAATTTCAAGGCAATTTGCGATCGGCCGTAGCATCAATAAAATTGTAAAGTGCCCGAAGTGAGGAACGAAGCAATCGCCAAGACTATGACGCTTCTCAATTAATAAGACTCGGCGGTTGAAACCGCGTCTACACAACCAAAACCCGGATGGTGCGCGGGTTGAAGATTCGACTGTAACTGGTTCCCAGATAAAGTGCCTGGGAACCAGTAATATTTCGGTTCCTAAATTGCACTCACAAAAACAGAAGATGTAAGCTGACTTTGACTTACACCCTGTACGATGCCCAAATAATTGCTACCAGACTTAATCGCCGTAGAAGCGGCACTTGCGCCTCCATCCAACTGCAAACTCACAGCTTCAAAAGTCAAGTTGGCAAATCCGATACCGTCAGTCAAACCAATCTTATCTCCAGCTACAAAATCGGTAATTACATCCGCACCAACTAAAGTAGCCGAAGCAGACAAACCTCCCGCTAGGATAAACGTATCACTTCCCGCGCCGCCGGTCAGAATATCTTGCCCGCGATCGCCCCCCAAGACATCATCGCCGTTACCGCCAATCAAGATATCGTTTTCCTTGCCGCCCCGGAGAGTATCGTTACCGTCAGATCCGATCAGTCGATCGTTATCATTGTTGCCGCTGATAAAATCATTACCAATACCGCCATCAATGAAATCCGAGTCTTTACCGCCGGATAAGATGTCATTGCCGCCTGCACCGTTAATTGTATCAGCGCCTTGCATTCCATTAATCGTATCAGCGCCTGCTCCTCCAGTGAGATTGTCTTTCCCAGAAAGGGCAAAAATTTGCAATCCCACAGCACTTGCAGGTATTTGAGTATCAGCAGCATCTGAGAGGAAATAATTGCCACCGCTGGCTGTATTCTTCGGTGCTGTCGTCGGGGTTCCGTCCCCTGTAGCATTGGGTATTGGCGAAGTAATAGAAACTAATGTGCTGGGTGTAGGGGTTGGAGTTGGAGTTGGTACGGGAGTTGGAGTTGGAGTTGGAGTGGGAGTTGGAGTTGGAGTTGGTGTCGGAGGTGGTGCGGGATTGACACTACCATCAAGGGAAGTAGCAAAAACCTGCGTCCAATAGTGATTGTAATTGACACTGCCACTATCGTTGGCTAGGAAATAGTAACCAATCCCGATTTCTTTCAGATTCGGGTTAAGAATGTTCCTCCGGTGGCCGTCGCTGTTCATCCACGATGATAGAACTTGTTCGGGTGTAGACGATCCCGCAGCGATATTTTCTGCTGCCGAGCTGAATTTATAACCCGTTGCAGTAATCCGACTTCCCATTGACGAACCATCTTTTCCGGTGTGATCGAAAAAGTCTTGCACTGCCATATTTTGGGTGTGATTTTGCGCCGCATTCAACAACTGAGTATTCAAGGTTAGGGGGGACAAACTCAATTTGCTGCGTTCTATGTTGGTGAGTTCCAAAACTTTATAGATAAAGTTTAGATTGGTTGTGGCTTGTGCAGGTTGTGATAGTTGAGAAGCCGATCGATCTCCTGTTAAAATGTCCGCAGACTGAGAACCGGAATTTTGTAGTTGTTCAAGCATGGGGATGATAAAAATGTTTAAGACTGGGCTGAGCTGGTAGATGGCTTACCGTCTTAACGATAATTTCCCCCGATCGCACGCTGGGCACACTTCAATAATTGTGTTAATGCCTGCCACTGTTGTATCTATTGTTATTATAGCTATTCTTCAACTGCGGATGTCAATATCCGGACTCTGGTTGAAAAACGGCAGAGTGCGATCGCCTGTGGCATCAATACCACCCACATTTCCCATCCGCGAGCGCGTCACACAGAACAATTACCCAGAATCATTTTTTTTTAACGTAATAGATTATACTTGTTGATAATTTTTATCCGTTAATCTACGGTATAACAATATAATTTATAGTTTAATTGCTCGATCGAAATAAGTAAAAACCGATTGTGACAGTTGACAGTGCCCATTTCTTCGCGGGCTGGGGGGCTAGAAACCCGGTTTCTACGAGTTTTGCGTTTAGTTACGAAAAATCTCGAAAGAAACCGGGTTTCTGAGTTCTGCGTGCGATCGCCATTTCTTCGCGGGCTGGGGGGCTAGAAACCCGGTTTCTACGAGTTTTGCGTTTAGTTACGAAAAATCTACGAAGAAACCGGGTTTCACCGATTAGCGATCGCGCACTAATTTTTTAGTAGAATGCTCACAAAAAATTCTCAATTAATTGAAAATTCACCGCTCAAAACTCACAATTTCAAAATATTATCTTGTCCGACTTTAGCCTCCTGAGCAACTTGCTCAACATCATCTTTGGCGAGAATTTCCAAAGCCGCTGCTGCTTCGGCACCGCCCAACCGCCCCAAAGCTTGAGCGACTCTATAACGAATTTGCCAATCTGCATTGGAAGCGTAGGGAAGCAGCAGCGGGAGCGCCCGTTTATCTCCCAATTCTCCTAAGGCGCTAATGGCAATAGTTTGGATCAAATCGTTTTCAGAATTCAGGGCATTTTCTAACATGGGAAAAGCTTTTGGATCGCCCATTTCTCCCAAAGCTGCAACGATGCTGAGTTGCACCAACCATTCAGATGTACTGTTGTAAACTTGCTGCAAATCTTCTAAAGCAGCGGTTAATTTCAAGGCGCCCAAAGCATCGGCTGCTGCTGCTTGCACGTCGGGCTCGGGGTCGTTGTGCAGGCTGTGAAGCAGTACCTCTAAAGCGTTTGGCAGATTCTGGGTGCCGAGGGTTGATATTTGGCTGACTGCGGCGTACCTAACGCGGACGTTTTTGTCGCCGATCGCCATTTGAATCAAATTATAGGCGATCGCAGGTTCTAGCTGCCGCAGTTGGTTGACAGCCCGCAACCTTTCGCCAAAATCCTCGGAATTCAACAATTGTTCGACAGATTCAGGAGTAATGCTCATGGAATTTGGTAATTAGTAATTGGGAAGAAGGAAGAAGAAGGAAGAAGGAAGAAGGAAGAAGGAAGAAGGAAGAAGGAAGAAGGAAGAAATTTTTCTGCCTGTATTCCTGACTTTTTTGTCGCGAATCTAGAGACTTATTGCATAAATCTTTGATTAATAGAGAAACCGGAGATAAACGCAAATAAACGCAGATAATTTCCCAAAAAACGAACGAATCAAAGCAATTAACGTCCTAGGTAATTGGGAATTGCCAAAAGCTGAGAGATTGAAGGAGCGATCGGCTCATTTTCTGATAGAATCCTTCAACTGCAACAATTAATTAAGAATCTGCCGCCATCCATCGGATAATATCTCCCCTAGTGAGGATGCCGATTACTTTGCCGGCACTATCAACCACGGGTAATCTGTGGATGCTGCGATCGTGCATTAGTTTAGCTGCTTGTTGAACAGATTTGTCTGGTTCGATGGTAACGGGTTCTTTACTCATCGCTTCTCCTACTGTTTGTCCTAAAGCTTTGTGAAGTTCTCGCTCGTAACGCGAGGGATTTTCTAGGTAAATCACGCTGTCGAGCACCATGATGTAAGCGGGCGGAGTGACGCCGGTTTCCCGCCACATCAAGTCGGTTTCGGAGATGACTCCTACCAATAAGCCATTCTCATCTACCACGGGAAGACCGCTAATACGGCGATCGGCTAAAATTTTAATGGCTTCGTTCAAAGGCATTTCGGGACGCGCCAAAATCGGATCGCGGCTCATCACATCGGCTACTATTTTGGGCATGATTGGCGGTTGATTTAGTTGTTGCTCCTAACCGATCATATAGGGAAAGCGCGGCACAGACTCAAGAAAGGCAGACGGGGAGAAGGGATTTGTGGCAAGCTAGAAGAACCCAAAAAGTTTGAATGCCAGAATTTATAAAGGTTTTTGCGATCGCACTTGGGAATTCTGCCCTTTGTCAGGCCCAGACGGGCGATCGACCTGACAACATTGTTAAAATATCTTAAACAGCGGATCTAGTAACCGCGCCCGACGATGAGGAAGTTCTTAATTCCCAAAACCCCTACCGAAGATTCCCTCGAACCTCTTCCCTCTATCCAATACATCCGTTACATCCGTTAAATAATCCGTTGCCGAACTTCCTTCTTCTATAAATTCTTACCGATGCCAGAATCTCCAGCCCCAGAAGCAGACACCCAACCACAAGCGCGCTGTGTATTGGTTTGCCAGTATCAATCTTGCCTGAGAAATGGTTCAGCAGCAGTGCTAGCTGCTTTTGAAGCCCAACCAGTCCCCGGGGTAACAGTTGAAGCTAGTAGCTGTCAGGGACAGTGCAACACGGGCCCGACTGTGCGTGTCACCCCAGACGAAATCTGGTATTGTCGAGTTAAACCGAGTGATGTACAGTCGATCGTGGAAGACCACCTTAAAGGGGGAAAACCTGTAGAGGCGCTGTTCAATCCGAGAATACATATGCGTTATTATTATTAGTCTTGAGTTGATGCGGTGATTTTTATCGGATATGTTCCTATCTAATTTGGACTTTTCTCTTAAGTCTTTGATTGATGGCTAACCGCAGATTTAAAGCAGATAGACACAGATGAACGCAGATATTTTTTAGATAGAAAGACAAGTTTGATAAAAAGTATTCTGAATAGTGGTTGTGATGGAAGTGAAGCTTTGAGAATCAAAGGAATTGCGGTTAGTTTGTTAGTTTTAATTCTGGGGCGCACTTCCCAGGTAGTCGCTCAAACGCCTCCGATTGCTGGCGATATTTGTCCTGGGGAATTGGGGGCGAAGGTAGATGCGATCGCCAATCGTGCTGAATTTAGCCGATCGCGCTGGGGCATTTTGATTCAACCGCTATCATCTACCGCGACTCTCTACAGCCGTGACAGCACCAAATATTTCATTCCAGCATCCAACGTCAAGCTGCTAACCACAGCGGCTGCTTTGCAGAAACTCGGTGCGGATTTTCGGATTAAGACATCGGTTTACAGCGGCGCAAATGGCAGTTTGTACGTTGCCGGTAGGGGCGATCCGAGCATTGCTGAACCTCAGTTGAAGGATTTGGCGCAGCAGTTGAAACGCCGTGGAGTCGATCGCATAAATGAGTTGATTGGCGATGACAGCTATTTTCAAGGCAGTGCAGTCAATCCGAATTGGGAATGGGAAGACGCCCAAGCTGGCTATGGCGCGCCGGTTAACAGTTTAATTTTCAATCAAAATGCGATCGAGCTTGTTTTGTCCCCGCAGGATCTCGGGCAACCGCTGAAAGTCACTTTTGCCGAACCAAAATTAGCCAATCAGTGGCAAATTCTGAACAATTCAGTGACAGTCTCGCAAAATGAATCCGAGTTTATTGAAGTTGGCCGGGAATTCGATCGGCCCCAAATTCGAGTTAGCGGGCAGTTGAAAGTTGGTGCTGAATCTGAATCAGCTTATGTCGCAGTTGTCAATCCCGCGAATAACTTTTTGCAGAATTTTCAGCAATCCCTCGCGGCTGAGGGAATTTCTGTTAAACAAGCTTTGGTTGCATCTAATTATCGCAATTTTACTCAAGAATTAGCGTTTGTTGAATCGCCGCCGCTGGCAGAATTGGTGAAGGAAACTAATCGGGAAAGCAACAATCTTTATGCAGAAGTTTTATTGAGATTGTTGGGGAAAGTTACAGGCATCTTGCCTGTGCCACAAACAGTCACAGGCAAGATGCCTGTGCCACAAGAGGATACAGGTGAAATTGGTTTGAAAGAGTTAAAAATAGCTTTAACTCAATTAGGTGTAAATCCAAACAGCTATATATTGGCCGACGGTTCGGGACTTTCCCGCCACAATTTAATTAGTCCCGAAGCTTTGGTGCAAACTTTGAGATTGATGGCGAATTCACCTGCTGGATCTATCTACCGCGCATCACTGCCCGTGGCTGGCGAGAGCGGTACTTTGAAAAATCGCATAAATACTACATCAAACCGCGTAATTTTGCAAGCAAAAACTGGAACGTTGAGCGGAGTTTCGGCGCTGTCGGGATATATCGAAGTTCCGAATTACGATCGGCTGGTGTTTAGCATTATCGTCAATCAATCTGACCTGCCGGCTTCAAAATTGCGATCGGCAACGGACGAAATTGTGTTATTATTAAACCGCCTGCGCCGCTGTTAAAACCACATATTTAAAGTGAGAAAGTTCATCTAAGTAGTTACACCTAAAAAATAGGAGACAGCAAAACGCTACAAGTTTTAAGTTTAACTACATTACAGCGGCGGGGATCGAAAAGCAGCTAGAATAAAAACAGAAGAATTACAACCATTGGACAGTTTGGGCCTGCTATCAGTCGGCGGGTTCTGTACTGCCAGAAAATAAGTCTAACTTTGCAACTATGAAGTCTTTAGATTCCGAACAGCAACACATCTTTGTCGAAACCAACAACATCCGCCTGCACTGCGTTTCCCAAGGAGAAGGCGAACTCGTTCTACTCCTGCACGGGTTTCCTGAGTTTTGGTACTCTTGGCGCCATCAAATTCCTGCTTTAGCGCGCCATTTCAAGGTTGTGGTGCCGGATTTGCGGGGCTACAACGATTCGGACAAGCCGGAAAGCGGTTATGATTTGGATACGCTGAGTGCGGATATTCGCGGTTTGATCGATCGCCTCGGCTATACAAAAGCCCACATTGTCGGTCACGATTGCGGTGGTGCGATCGCGTGGCATTTAGCTCAAAAATTCCCCGAAAAACTCAACCGTTTAGCAATTTTAAACGCTCCGCACCCGCAGCGATTCGTGCAGGAAATGGCGAGCAATTTAGACCAACTCCGCCGCAGTTGGCACATTTTGGCTTTCCAAGTTCCCGGCATCCCCGAATGGTTGATCCGGCAAAATTTGAAAGATTTTGTGCAAAATATTTTGCAAGGACAAGCTGTTCGGAAAGGAGCTTTTAGCGCTGAGGAAACTAAGATTTATCAGACAGCTTTAGAAAAGCCGGGAGTGTTAGCGGCGGCGATGAATTATTACCAGCAGATGTTTCACCCGCAGCGGCTTTGGCATTGGGGGCAGAAGTTAGAACCTGTGACAGTACCTACTTTGGTGCTTTGGGGAGAAGAAGATGCGTTTTTGAGCCACACGCTTGTAGAAGGTTTAGATCGGTTAATTACGGCTCCGTTTAAGTTAAAATTAATCCCTCACTGCGGTCACTGGATTCAGCAGGAAGCGCCACAAACGGTGAATCGAGAATTGCTGAATTTTTTGAGAAATTCCTCTCGTTCTTTGGCTTTGGCATAAAAGGTTTTAAACATTGCAAATAAAAACCCGATTTCACAGGGAAACTGGGTTTTTATTTGTCTTGAGTAGTTTTTGTAGGGTGCTATAAGAGCGTATCGGCTAATCTTGTAGGGTGCGCACTGCGCACGGAAAAAGTCAATCGGTGTGGGCGCGATGGGATACGAAGTCAACCGGTGCGCGGCTAATCTTGTAGGG